>CAZXZI010000044.1:0-21791 GCA_964645165.1 uncultured Ectothiorhodospiraceae bacterium | reverse complement strand
GCAGCCGCACTAGTAGTCGGGAAAGTGGGTCCCTGGTTTAATTAAGGGTTTAACTGAGCATATTGATCCTCGTTTTAATGGATAAAATGATTATCAAATATTTACGTTTTCTGATTGGATGAATAGTTAATGACTGCGATTACAAACTATTTTAAAAGCCTCATCCTCGCCGAATTGTTTGGGGGCTTGATGCTGACCGGAAAATATTTTTTCCGTAAAAAAATTACGGTGCAATACCCGGAAGAAAAAACGCCTATGTCGCCACGTTTCCGGGGATTACACGCGCAACGTCGTTATCCCAATGGGGAAGAACGCTGTATTGCCTGCAAGTTATGCGAGGCAGTGTGCCCGGCTTTAGCTATAGTCATTGATTCAGAAGAGCGGGAAGACAGTACGCGACGCACAACTCGCTATGATATTGATCTGACAAAATGTATCTTTTGCGGTTTTTGTGAAGAGGCATGCCCGGTAGATGCCATTGTTGAAACGCGTCACTTTGAATATCACGGTGAAGAAAAGGGCGACTTGTACATGACCAAAGACAAGTTGCTTGCCGTAGGTGACAGGATGGAAAAACAAATAGCAGCGGATCGAGCGACAGACGCTCAGTTTCGCTAACGCTCCGAATATTTATTAAAGAATAGAGCAAGAAAAAATATTATGGGTTTAGAGTCAGTCACTTTTTATATTCTCTCCACAATTTTAGTGGGGTCAGCCGTGCTGGTTGTGACGTTACGCAACCCGGTATTTTGTGCGTTAGCCTTAGTCCTGGCTTTTTTTACCAGCGCCGGTATCTGGATTTTGCTGGAAGCAGAGTTTCTCGCATTAACACTGATTCTTGTTTATGTCGGTGCGGTCATGGTGCTGTTCCTGTTTGTGGTGATGATGCTGGATATTAATCTGGCGGTATTACGGGAAGGTTTTGCCCGCTATCTGCCATTTGGCTTGGGCGTAGCATTGGTATTGGTGGCGCAATTGGCCTTGATTGTGGGGCCGGAACAATTTGGTCTAGAGGCGATGCCGAACCCCGCGCCGCATGCTGCAGATTACAGTAATACCAAAGAAATCGGTTCAGTATTGTACACGGTTTATCTTTATCCGTTCGAGCTTGCCGCGGTTATTTTAGTGGTAGCCATCATTGCAGCAATTTCGTTGACGCTGCGTCGCCGTCGTAAGAAACAAACAATGTCAGTGGATGAGCAAGTCAAAGTACGTAGTAAAGATCGGGTACGGCTGGTAAAAATGGCCTCTGCTAATGCTTCTAACAACAACGAAGAATAAGCTGCATATCGTTAACAAAAATTAATCAATAGTCTCCGGGGGGAGCATGATTTCAATTTCACATTTTCTGATTCTGGGTGCGATTCTGTTTTGCATCAGCGTCGCCGGCATATTTTTGAACCGAAAAAATGTCATCATTATTTTGATGTCCATCGAGCTTATGCTATTGGCAGTGAATATGAATTTTGTTGCCTTCTCTCATTACCTCGGTGATATTGCTGGACAAGTGTTTGTCTTCTTTATACTAACGGTGGCTGCTGCTGAGGCTGCTATCGGCTTGGCAATTTTGGTGGTGCTGTTTAGAAACCGCCATACGATCAATGTTGAAGAACTGGATTCCCTTAAGGGTTAACGCGGAGTTTATCGAGAATGGAAAACCTGTATTTAACCCTCGTTTTAGCGCCGCTGCTAGGCTCTGTGATCGCAGGTCTGTTTGGTCACAAAATTGGGCGAGCGGGTACTCATTGGGTGACGATTATTGGCGTGGCCGTCGCTTTTGCGTTATCGATTGTGGTGTTCGTGGATGTTGTAGTTAACCATGCGGCCGTGTTTAACGGCACGGTGTATACCTGGGCAGTGAGTGACGGCATCCAGTTTGAAGTAGGTTTCCTGGTGGATTCACTGACCGCAGTGATGCTTATGGTGGTGACCTTTGTTTCATTGATGGTACATATATACACCATTGGTTACATGCATGATGACGACGGTTATCAACGCTTCTTCAGTTACATTTCCTTGTTTACGTTCTCCATGTTGATGTTGGTAATGGCCAATAATTTCATGCAGCTGTTCTTTGGTTGGGAAGCCGTGGGCCTGGTGTCGTATTTGCTGATTGGTTTCTGGTTTAAACGTGAGACAGCGATTTACGCCAACATGAAAGCCTTTCTGGTCAACCGCGTGGGTGACTTTGGCTTCCTGCTGGGTATTGCTGCCGTGCTTATGTATTTCAATAGCCTGGACTATGCGGATGTATTTAAGGCAGCGCCGGCCATGGCAGGTTTAACCATTGAAGTGATCCCCGGTACAGAATGGTCACTGCTGACGGTAATTTGTATCCTGCTGTTTATTGGTGCCATGGGTAAGTCGGCA
The DNA here is from genome assembly GCA_964645165.1 of uncultured Ectothiorhodospiraceae bacterium. Classification (GTDB taxonomy): domain Bacteria; phylum Pseudomonadota; class Gammaproteobacteria; order SZUA-152; family SZUA-152; genus SZUA-152. The sequence goes on along the minus strand of CAZXZI010000044.1, from coordinate 19,421 downwards.
CAAGTTCCACTGCATGTGTGGTTGCCGGACTCCATGGAAGGCCCAACACCTATTTCAGCATTGATCCACGCTGCAACCATGGTGACGGCCGGTATCTTTATGGTGGCACGCATGTCGCCTTTATTTGAACTGTCAGAAACAGCATTGAGTTTTGTCTTAGTGATCGGTGCGATAACCGCGTTATTCATGGGACTTCTGGGCATGATTCAGAACGACATCAAACGCGTGATAGCCTATTCCACGTTGTCACAACTGGGTTACATGACGGTTGCATTGGGTGTCTCTGCTTATGCGGCCGGCATCTTTCACCTGATGACTCACGCAGCGTTTAAAGCACTGTTGTTCCTTGGTGCGGGCTCGGTGATTATTGCACTGCATCATAAACAGGATATTCGGGAAATGGGCGGTATTCGTAAGTACATGCCCATTACCTATGGCTGTATGTTGATTGGTTCTCTGGCATTGATTGGCTTCCCTGGCTTTGCCGGTTTCTTCTCCAAAGATGCCATTATTGAAGCGGTACATGAATCGCATATTGCAGGCGCCAGTTTTGCCTATTTCTCAGTTGTTGCCGGTGTGTTTATCACCGCATTCTATACTTTCCGAATGTTCTTCTTGGTCTTCCACGGCAAAGAGCGTATGGATGAACATACGCGCCAGCATTTGCATGAGACACCCAAGGTGGTGACCGTGCCTCTCATTTTATTGGCCATTCCATCCGTGTTGGCTGGAGCATTTTATATCGAGCCGATGTTGTTTGGTGGTTTGTTTGCGGACTCGATTTTTGTTTTGCCTGAACACAACGTGTTGGCGGAGATTGGAGAACATTACCCCGGTGTCGGTGGCTTTATGTGGCATGGAATCTGGAGTCTGCCATTCGGCCTGGCAATGGCCGGTCTTCTCACGGCTGCCTTTTTCTATCTGAAGCGCCCTGACATTCCCGCAATGATCAAAGAAAGATTCTCATTGATCTACACCATCCTCGATAGAAAATACGGCTTTGACGATTTCAACGCCACTTTCTTTGCGGGCGGTGCACGTAGCGTAGGACGTATGTTATGGAATATCGGTGACATCAAATTGATCGATGGTCTAATGGTTAATGGCACGGCAAAAGGCGTGGGCTGGATTTCCAGCAAGATCCGTTTCACCCAAACAGGTTATTTGTACCACTATGCCTTTGTTATGATTATCGGCTTGGTATTAATGGTGAGCTGGGTCTCGTTTAACTGATTTATGATTTATACAAACAAAAAATAATTAAGAAGAATAAAGGTTAATTTGCATGTTGGCTGATCTGCCTCTCTTGAGTTTAGTAATTTGGGCGCCCATTCTTGGTGGCGTATTGGTGCTGTTTGCAAATAAAAAAGAGCAAGCACCATTGGCAAAAATGGTTGCTCTGGTCGCGTCTATCATTACTTTTTTGCTCACTCTTCCTCTCTACACAGGATTTGACGTCACCACGTACCAAATGCAATTCGTTGAGAATATGCCGTGGATCAGCGCGTTTAATGTTAACTACCACCTTGGCGTTGATGGTATTTCAATGCCATTGATTTTGTTAACGTCATTCACCACAGTGTTGGTGATTCTTGCCGGTTGGACTGTTATTAAGAAAAATATTGCCCAATACATGGCAGCCTTCCTGATTATGAATGGATTAATGATCGGTGTTTTTGCGGCACTGGATTCCATGCTGTTTTATGTTTTTTGGGAAGCAATGCTGATACCCATGTTCTTGATTATTGGTATCTGGGGTGGCGAACGTCGCGTCTATGCCACTATCAAGTTCTTTTTGTACACTTTCCTGGGCTCGGTGTTTATGTTGATTGCACTGATTTACATGTACACAAAGTCCGGCAGCTTTGGAATTCTCGATCTTCATCAACTTAAGTTGGGAATGACGGAGCAGACGTTAATTTTCCTGGCATTCTTAATCGCCTTTGCCGTCAAGGTGCCTATGTGGCCAGTACATACATGGTTGCCGGATGCCCACGTTGAAGCGCCTACGGGTGGCTCGGTGATTCTGGCTGCGATTATGCTGAAAATGGGTACCTACGGTTTTGTCCGATTTAGCATGCCTATTGCGCCAGATGCAGCACACAGCCTTGATTGGCTGATGATTACGCTGTCGTTGATTGCCGTGGTGTACATTGCCTTTGTCGCACTGGTGCAGAAAGACATGAAAAAGCTCATCGCCTATTCATCTATTTCGCACATGGGTTTCGTGACGCTAGGCTTTTTCATTGTGTATACCATTATCGAAAATACCGGCAGCACACAAGGTGCAGCGATGGGTATTGAGGGTGCATTGGTGCAAATGATTTCGCATGGCTTTATTTCGGGTGCGATGTTCCTATGCATTGGCGTGATGTATGACCGCATGCACAGTCGTTTGATTGCTGATTATGGCGGTGTAGTGAACACCATGCCGGTGTTCGCGGCATTCATGGTATTTTTTGCAATGGCCAATGCGGGTTTGCCGGGTACTTCCGGTTTTGTCGGTGAATTTCTAGTGATCTTGAGCTCCTTTAAAGCCAATTTCTGGATCGCCTTTCTAGCAGCAACCACATTGATTTTTGGCGCGGCCTACACTTTGTGGATGGTTAAGCGAGTGATCTTTGGTGACGTTGCCAACGAGAAGGTGGCGGCTTTGAAAGATTTAAACAACCGGGAATTTTTTATCCTTGGAACACTTGGGCTGGCCGTTTTGATCTTGGGTCTTTGGCCGGCTCCCTTGTTGGATGTGATGCACGCAACGGTCGGACATCTCATTGAACAAATTACACAGTCAAAGATATAGACTTTAAGAAATTATAAAAAACATGCCAAATAATTTTCAAATGCCCGATTTAATGCCCGCACTGCCGGAAATTTTCCTGTTGACCATGGCGTGTATTATTTTGCTCGCGGATTTATTTTTTACCGATAAAAATCGTGTATTCACTTATTTGCTGTCACTGGCAACATTGGCCATAACTGCGGCGCTGACGGTGACATTACACAGCACTGACGTGATCTATACCTTCAATGGTAGTTTTGTCAAAGACAGCATGGGTGACGTGCTGAAGGTGTTTGTTTATCTTGTGACTGCGGTCGCCTTCATTTATTCACGTGATTATTTGCTGACCCGAAATATCTTCAAAGGCGAATATTTTGTATTGGGTCTATTTGCTGTATTAGGCATGATGGTGCTGATCTCTGCGCATAATTTGCTGACTATTTACCTTGGCCTTGAACTGTTATCCCTATCGTTGTACGCAATGGTGGCCTTCCATCGTGACAATTCGGATGCCACAGAGGCAGCAATGAAATATTTTGTACTAGGCGCCCTGGCTTCGGGCATGCTGCTCTATGGCATGTCCTTACTCTACGGTATCACCGGCACGCTTGATATCGGCGGGGTGCATACGGTAGTGGCCGGACTGGATGAATCAAAGAAACTGGTATTAGGTCTTGGCCTGGTTCTGGTGATTGTCGGCATGGCCTTTAAATTGGGTGCAGTGCCATTTCACATGTGGTTACCGGATGTGTATCACGGCGCACCAACCGCAGTGACTCTGTTTATTGGCACGGCACCGAAAATTGCCGCCTTCGCTATGGTAATGCGTCTGTTGGTTGAAGGGCTGGGTGACATGCACGCACAGTGGCAGGACATCCTGATTATCATGTCGATACTCTCTATGGCCGTGGGTAATGTCATCGCCATTGCCCAGTCAAACATTAAACGCATGTTGGCATATTCAACCATCTCCCATGTTGGCTTTTTGTTATTAGGTATACTGGCGGGTACTCAGGCAGGTTATTCTGCGTCGATGTTTTACGCCATTGTGTATGCGCTGATGGCCATGGGTGGTTTTGGCATGATCATCTTGTTAAGTCGCGCAGGGTTTGAGGCAGATAGACTGGATGATTTCAAAGGCTTGAATGAACGCAGTCCGTGGTTCGCTTTCATCATGATGATTTTAATGCTTTCCATGGCGGGCGTACCACCGATGTTAGGCTTTTATGCGAAGCTTTCGGTATTGCAAGCAGTTGTGGGTTCAGGCCTCACCTGGCTGGCCGTTGTCGCCGTGATATTTTCAATTATTGGCGCTTTTTATTACCTACGCATTATTAAGCTCATGTACTTTGATAAAGCAGTGGACACAGAGCCGCTTGAAACCAGTGCTGATATGAAAGTGGTGTTGTCAGCAAATGGCTTGGGGATTCTGCTGCTGGGTTTGGCGCCAGATAGTTTGATAGTGCTGTGTAATGCAGCAATTGGTTAACGAATCTCTGATATGTTCGTGTATGCGTATTTTGCGCCTACAATAACCAGCTTCCGCATGCCTAAAGCACCTACTCTTGGTGCGAACCTTCGCAATACTCATCTACCTTTTACGTGGGATTCGCGCCTTGAATCTGTTTTCTAATATCACGAATCTACTTCGTTTAGAATAGATCAGGGGTTCAGTAGGCCAGAGATCCAATAGATCAGAGGTTCCTTAAATCATCCCCGCAAAAGCCTGCACCTTTACCAGCTCACCAGCAGCAACTGTTTCTGTTTCTAGTGGCAATTCGATAAAACAGTTTGCTTCGCCCATCGAGCTTAAAATGCCAGACCCCTGCGCCCCGGTGGATCGTACGATCATCTCGCCATTTTCATTACTGTTTATTACGCCTCGTTGAAATTCTAAACGACCCGCGCGTTTTTTCAGTTGAGTTTCGCAGCGTAGATAAAGGTATTTTGGCAAGACGTCGGCAATGCCCATCATGCGTAACAGGGCAGGTTGCACAAACTGATAAAAGGTTACCATGGCCGACACCGGGTTGCCCGGCAATCCAAAAAACTGGCAGTCATCAATGCGTCCAAAAGCGAGAGGACGGCCAGGCTTCATGGCAATTTTCCAGAAACCAACCTGCCCCAATTTTTCCAACGTCTCTTTCACAAAATCGGCTTCACCCACGGACACGCCGCCAGTAGTCACTAAAACATCGGCCTCCCCGATCGCACGTTGAAAGGCGTCTTCGACGCGCTCACGCTGATCGGGGATAATGCCAAAATCAATAAAGTCCACATCCAAACGTCGCAACATGCCAAATAGAGTGTAGCGATTACTGTCATAAATCTGGCCTTCTTTCAGGGGTTGCCCAACATTGCACAGTTCATCGCCGGTGGAGAAAAAAACCACCTTTACACGCTTAAAAACGGGAACCTCAGCGATGCCCATGGATGCCAGCATGCCCAGGTCGGCAGGTGTCAGTCGTGTGCCGGGTTGAAATATGGCGTCACCTTTTGCAAGGTCTTCTCCCGTCTGTCGTACATTTTGCCCTGCTTGATGACCTGCCGATACTGTGATGGTTTCTCCATGTTCCTCGGCCTCAACGTGTTCCTGCATAATCACGGTATCGGCGCCAGCAGGCATCTTGCCACCTGTCATGATGCGCGCGCATTCACCACTGTGAATGTGAATATCCAGTGGCCTACCCGCCATGATAGTGCCGACTACTTTAAGATTTTTTGATTCACCTGCGGGAATGTCTGTGCCGGAAATAGCATAACCGTCCATGGCGGAATTGGTGTGAGAGGGCACATCTATAGTCGATTGAATAGTATCTGCAAGTACGCGGTTTAATGCATCACGAATGGGCAATTGTTCGATATCGGTAATAGGTGTGATGGATTCAAGGATTTTGTGCTGCGCTTGTTCAACGAGCAGCGCATTGGGATCAAACTCATCGCAGCCAGGCAGGGAAGGTGGATTTTTATTGGGCATGTGGCTCTCTTTTTAAGCAACAATATTTAAAGAAAAGTGCTGGATGACAAAATGCGATATTTGCTCAATGTTATTGATATCCAGTGAACTGACATTACTTTTTTCTGTGAGCGGCTTGTCGCATGCCACGGCAATGATGTCAGCGTCGGTTAAAAACATCGGTTCTCGATCAGGTTTATCCGTGAAGGCATCTGAACGATAAACTTCAATCTTTGGAAAATGTTCAGATTTAAAACCTTCGACCAGAATAATATCAAGCAGCGACTGATCAAGCTGGGCGATCACTGAATTTAATTTTACCTCATTATCAGCAGTCTCATTTTCGGTGATCAATGCCCAGCGGTGCCTTGAGGCAATCAGCATTTGTGCGGCGCCCGACTTACGTAATTCATAACTATCTTTGCCCGGTTTATCAATCTCAAAGTCGTGATGCGAGTGTTTGATCACTGCCAGACGAAGTCCTTTGGCCTGTAGATTTGCAATGAGCGCTTTTAAAAGTTGGGTCTTCCCTGTGCCACTGGGAGCCACAAAACCGACAATGGGAACTGAGGCATTGTCTAACATGAGTTATCACTTTCCAGAATAGCTGCGACACGATGCAGATCCTCTTCACTGTTGATATTCATAAAACTATCCGCCTGATCCGATAAGTCCACCACGGTGTGTGGCAAGGAGGTCACCCAGGTTTCAACCTTTCGTTGTCCCGACTCAAGGTAATGATTTAGTGATGCCAGCGCGGTGGGAGAGAAGAGGCCAAACAGTGGCTGCAGGCGTGTACCATCGTGAGGAATCGCGGCCAAGTAATCACCCTGACAATAGGCATCGAACAGATGCTGTTTGAGTTGACCCGATAGCAAGGGCGCATCGCAGGGTACCACCAGCACGGGCATATCCGGTGATTCCTCAAGCGCACGCTGCAACCCCGCCAGAGGTCCTTCGTAGTTGTCCGAAGCATCCTGCAATACAGGCAGACCGGTTTTCTGGTATTGCTCGAGGTTGCGATTCGCACTGATGAAAATACGACTCACCTGTGGTGAAAGCGCAGAAATACAGTGCTCGACCAAGCGGCTATCCGCAAGCTGTAATAGTCCCTTATCCTGCCCAGCCATACGCCGGGCGAGTCCGCCCGCGAGAATCAAGCCGGTGATGTTAGGCACCTGATCCGGCTTATTGGACATTTTCATTCCTGGCTTCATCTCTGTTTTCATATCTGATGGACACAATGCAGAGTGTGTTCTCCCCTTCGGGGGTGCGAGCATTGATTTCATCACCCACCGATTTTTTCATCAATGCCGTGGCAACCGGAGAGTCCATGCTGATGTAGCCCTGTTGCGGATCGATCTCGTCCGGCCCGACGATGCGATAGCATTGAATTTTCCCATCATCGTTTTCCAGTTCCACCCAGGCGCCAAAAAAGACCCGCATTGGGTCACTGGGTGGCTTATCCACCACGGTAATCTGATCCATTCTGCCCCGCAAAAAACGCACACGACGGTCAATTTCCCGTAGTTGTTTTTTGCCGTAAATATACTCCGCATTTTCAGAGCGATCACCCTGAGCCGCCGCCTCACGTACGGCCTGTGTCACCTGGGGTCGTTTGGTTTTCCATAGAAAATCCAGCTCCTCGCTGAGGCGATGAAAGCCCTCGGGCGTGATGTACTTGGAACCGGGTTTTTGTGGGGGGCGGTATCTACCCATCAATATGACTGAACCCGTTTGCTTGGAAGAGTGGACTGTAAGTTTACTCGCAGCCGCAGCAACTTTGCATGTTTAACTAAATGAGAATTCAGGTAAGAATAGACTATTAACTAAATGATAGAAAAGAAATTCATTGGCGATACTGGGGTTAATATTGGAAAGTGAAATGTACGAAATTACTCCGTACATCTTGACCATATAACTGATAAAGTCTATATTTCATACATTAGTACGGAAATAGTCCGTACAAAATGGATAGGAGAACAGAAATGGCGACCACTCGCTTCGATATGAGGCTAGACGAAGAAATAAAGACCAAGGCGGAGAAAGCCTCGGCTTTGCTCGGCATGAAGAGTCTGACGGAGTACGTTGCACAGCTAATGGAAAATGATGCCACGCAGGTGATTGCTGAACACGAAAGCATTACTGTTGCCGAAAATGTCTTTGATCGCTTTTTGGTGGCTTGTGAAAAGGTAGGGCAGCCCAACGATGCTTTACTTGAAGCAGCGGCCTTCACCAAAGACCAGGGAATCAAGTGAGTTGGTCCAATGAGTTTGTTGAGCTAGATAAGGCTATACATGATCGAACATCTTTCGATTGCGGTGAAGCAGGGTTAAACGCTTTTCTTCAAACACAAGCGGCCAAGCATATGGAGGTGGGGGTGAGTAGAACAATGCTGCTTCCAGCCTCCGTCCCACTTCCTGATGGAAAATATCCAATTTGCGCGTTCTATACAATAACTCCTAGTTCTATAAGCAGAGAAACGCTGCCTGAAGTGTTGGCAAAAAAACTTCCACATTATCCTGTGCCTGTATTTCTCCTTGCTCAGTTGGCTGTGCATTCGGAATATCATGGGCAGGGCTTAGGGAAAATGACCCTTATAAAAGCACTTGAGTATTTATTTGAAGTAAATGCCCATATGAGAGCTTACGCAATTATCGTTGACTGTTTGGACAACGGTGCAGAGCAATTCTACTTAAAATATGGGTTTGAAGAGCTGTGCAAATACAATGGTAGAACACGAATGTTTATTCCGATGAGGACTGTAGCTCAGCTATTTGAAGAGCCTGTAAATAATTCTGTGTAACTGCCCGGTTTAAAACTGTTCCGGCATTCTGTCCGGAAACTCAATCATGAATCTATTCAAAGCATTCTTCCAATTTAGCAGTAAATGTACTCGATAGTGCCACAATAAAGTCACGCTAACGAGCATGAAAGACCACACGGGTCTGGTAAGTGGTTGATTGATATGGTGGGCGATACTGGGATTGAACCAGTTTAGTGCCACTTGCGAACGCAGTGAGTTAGTGGAACTTATGCGATATGCCCCACGGATGTCCCAAAGTTGCGCATCGCTGGTTTTAATTTGGTGGGCGATACTGGGATTGAACCAGTGACCCCTGCCGTGTGAAGGCAGTGCTCTCCCGCTGAGCTAATCGCCCTTATTTTGGATCCGTATTAGAAATAGGTTTTCCGAAATGAGGGCGCAGATTCTACGGTTTGAGCGGCTTTTCGTCAAATGGCGGAAGGTGACTATTCGCAGCTCCCCTTTTGCGCCGGGCTTGGTACAATAGCCCCCTTTTTTTGGCCTAAGCCATTCTCTGCACAGCTCTTTTATTGAGGAAAGTCCCCCGTAATGCGTACCCGATTTGCTCCCAGTCCCACCGGTTATCTTCATATTGGCGGTGCCCGTACGGCGCTGTATTCCTGGCTTTATGCCCGAAAACACGGTGGGCGCTTCGTGCTGCGCATTGAGGACACGGATCGTGAGCGCTCCACGGAGGAGTCAGTAAATGCCATTTTGGAAGGCATGACCTGGCTGGGGCTGGAATACGACGAGGGGCCGTTTTATCAGACCCAGCGTTTTGATCGTTACAATGAGGTGATCCAGCAGCTCATGGACAAGGGGTTGGCCTACAAGTGCTATTGCTCGCGTGAGGAGCTGGATACGATGCGTGAGGAGGCCCTGGCGAAGAAGGAAAAGCCGCGTTACAACGGCCGCTGCCGGGTACGTTCAGATGTGCCGGACGGTGTTGAGCCGGTGATCCGTTTCAAGAACCCCACCGAGGGTGCGGTGGTGATCGATGATCTCATTAAAGGCCGGGTGCTGATTCAAAACAGTGAGCTGGATGATTTGATCATCGCCCGCAGCGACGGTACGCCCACTTACAATCTCACCGTGGTAGTGGATGATTGGGACATGGGTGTCACGCACGTGATTCGCGGTGACGACCACCTCAACAACACGCCACGACAGATCAATCTGCTACGTGCTCTGGGTGCCGAGCCGCCCATTTACGCCCACGCGCCGATGATTCTTGGCGATGATGGCAAACGCCTGTCTAAACGCCACGGCGCGGTGAGTGTGATGCAATATCGTGAAGACGGTATTCTGCCCGAGGCGCTGTTGAATTATCTGGTGCGCCTGGGTTGGTCCCACGGTGATCAGGAAGTGTTTTCCATGGAAGAGATGATCGAGCTGTTCGATATTAAAGACGTCAACTCAGCGGCCTCCATGTTTGACCGCGAAAAACTGCTGTGGTTGAACCAGCAGTACATCATTAAGGCTGAGCCGAAGCACATCGCCCACCACCTGGCCATTCACCTCGGCAAGTTGGGCATTGATCCCAGTGAAGGGCCGGATATTCTCGACGTGGTGAGGGCTCAGCAGGAGCGCGCACAAACCCTGGTAGAGATGGCTGAAATCAGTCGTTTCATTTATCAGGACTTTGACGAGTACGACGAAAAGGCGGCAAAAAAACATTTACGCCCGGTGGCTAAAGAGCCGCTGGAAAAAATGCGTGAAGCACTGTCTGTTTTAAATGATTGGACGTTGGAAACGCTTCACCAAACGGTGGAAACCGTTTCCGAAACGCTGGAATTAAAAATGGGTAAAGTTGCACAGCCGTTGCGCGTAGCTGTAGTGGGGCGCGCCGCTTCGCCGGGTATCGACGTAACGCTGCAATTGATTGGCAAAGACACCTGCCTGCGTCGCATCGACAAAGCCCTGGCCCTAATTGAACAACGCGCTGCGAGCGCCGGATAAAAGTATGAGCGATAACAAAACAACAAAAGAGATTAAAGGCAAAGGTTCTCCTCAAGCAGAGACTGCAACGATTGAAGGTGAAGTCAAAGTCAGTAACTTCATTCGTCACATCATCGACGACGATATTGCCGCGAATAAAAACAACGGCAAAGTAGCCACGCGTTTTCCACCGGAACCTAACGGCTATTTACACATCGGCCATGCCAAATCCATTTGCCTGAATTTTGGTATTGCGCAAGATTACAACGGCACCTGTAATCTACGTTTTGACGACACTAACCCTCACAAAGAAAATGTTGAGTTCGTGGAAGCCATTCAAAAAGATGTGCGCTGGTTAGGTTTTGATTGGGGCAAGCAGCAATTTTTTGCTTCAGATTATTTTGAACAACTGCATGACTTAGCGGTTCAGCTGATCCGAAAAGGTAAAGCCTACGTTTGTGATTTAAATGCAGACGAGATGCGCGAATACCGTGGCACACTGACAGAGCCGGGCAAAGACAGTCCATTTCGTAATCGATCAGTTGATGAAAACCTGGAACTGTTCGCCAAAATGCGTGCAGGTGATTTCAAAGATGGTACAAAAGTATTACGCGCAAAAATCGACATGGCATCGCCTAACATTAATTTGCGTGATCCGACGATTTACCGTATCCGTCACGGCGTGGTGCATCATCAAACGGGTGAGTCGTGGTGCATTTATCCCATGTACGATTACACGCATTGTCTGTCGGATTCACTGGAAGGTATTACGCATTCGTTGTGCACATTGGAGTTTGCTGACCATCGGCCACTGTACGATTGGTTTCTGGATACACTGGAAACAGAAAGTCACCCGCAGCAGATTGAGTTTTCTCGCTTGTCGCTGCAATACACCATCACTAGCAAACGTAAACTCACGTCGTTGGTGGATGATGGGCATGTGGAGGGTTGGGATGATCCGCGCATGCCGACCATTGCAGGCATGCGTCGACGCGGTTATCCCGCCGCATCAATTCGTGACTTTTGTACACGCATCGGCGTCACCAAATCTGACAACACGGTAGAAATGGGTGTGCTGGAAAACTGCGTACGCGAAAACCTCAATGAACACGCACCACGACGCATGGCGGTGCTCAACCCGCTTAAGCTTATCATTGAGAATTATCCAGAAGGGCAGGTGGAACAGCTCACCGTAGCCAACCACCCGCAGGACGAAAGCATGGGCACTCGTGAGATTCCTATGTCACGGGAAGTTTACATTGATCAAAATGATTTTCTCGAAGTTGCACCCAACAAAAAATTCAAACGCCTGGTGCATGGCGGTGAAGTGCGGTTGCGCAACGGATACGTGGTTCGTTGCGATGAAATGATCAAAAATGAGCAAGGTGAGATTATTGAGCTACGTGGCAGTTACGATTCCGCGACGTTGGGCGCCAATCCCGAGGGCCGCAAGGTAAAAGGCGTGATTCACTGGGTGTCTGCCGCGCATGCTGTTAAAGCGGAGGTAAGGCTCTACGATCGTTTATTCAACCACCGGGCACCCGATGCCGCCAAAGATGGCCAGGATTACACCGCCCATCTCAACCCGGAATCGATGCTCACGTTGACTCACTGTGTGCTGGAACCGATGTTGAATGAGGCAGGAGAGGGTGAGTATTTCCAATTCGAACGTGAAGGGTACTTCTGTAAAGATCAGTCAGTTACGGCTGATAATTCACCTATTTTCAACCGTACGGTCACCCTGCGTGATTCCTGGGCAAAAATAGAACAACAAGCAGCCCAATCGGGTTGACACCGCCCCGGATTTCACTAGAATAGCGCTTCGCTTTTCGGGGCTATAGCTCAGCTGGGAGAGCACCTGCATGGCATGCAGGGGGTCGGCGGTTCGATCCCGCCTAGCTCCACCAAATGCGCAAAAGCGTACGTACTCTCTTATAGAGTGCAAACCAGTCGATGTCCCCATCGTCTAGAGGCCTAGGACACTGCCCTTTCACGGCGGCGACAGGGGTTCGAATCCCCTTGGGGACGCCAATTTGGCGTATTAAGAAGAAAGCCTATCCTGCGGGATGGGCTTTTTTTTGTCCTCATTTATTTATACGACTTTGTGCAACGTGTTTAATGAATGCCGGACAGGACAAATTCCGCACGTTTGTTATAGTCCACTCGGATACAAACACGGTTTCGTTCACAACGCGGGCAACCAATGACTAAGCACATGCACCTCATTCGACACTCTGCTTTATTCTTATTGTTTTTCATCGGCTTGGCGATGGCCAATGCGAATGACCGGCCTCCACAGGCGGCTATCGCCACGGCACACCCTTTGGCCACCCAAGCGGGTCAGGAGATTCTCCAGGCGGGTGGTAACGCCTTTGATGCCGCAGTGGCGATTACCGCAGCCCTTGGCGTGGTGGAGCCTTACGGTTCCGGGCTGGGAGGGGGTGGCTTTTGGCTGCTGCACAGAAATGCCGACGGCCTTCAGGTAATGGTGGACGGTCGTGAAAAAGCGCCTGCAGCCGCGCATCGGGATCTGTATTTGGATGATAAGGGAGATGTGATACCCGGCGCGTCCATTAATGGATCCTTGGCGGCGGGTATTCCGGGGGTTCCCGCGGCCATCGTGCATATCGCCAAAAAATACGGGCGATTACCATTGGCCAAAAGTCTGGCGCCGGCGATTCGATTGGCACGCAACGGTTTCAAGATCGATGAGCAATATCGGCGCTATGGAAAGATACGTCTCAAAACCCTGCAGAGCTTCCCGCAAACCGCAGCAATATTTTTGCACGATAATGCGCTGCCACCATCGGGCTACCTGCTGAAACAACCGGATCTGGCGAGCACGCTGGAATCCATCGCGCAACACGGCGCGTCTGATTTTTACCGGGGTGCCTTGGCAAAACGACTGGTGAGCGCAGTACAAAAGGCGGGCGGCATCTGGTCACTGGATGATTTGAAAAATTATAAAATTATTGAGCGAGAACCGGTTCGCGCAGAATACCGTGGCATGAAATTGATTTCAGCGGCACTACCGTCGTCGGGTGGTATCGTGCTGGCCAGCATGCTGCAAATGTTAGATCAATATGACATAAAAAAAATGTCCGAGAGTGACCGGGCACATTTGTTGATTGAAGTCATGCGCCGTGCCTACCGTGACAGGGCGGAGTATTTGGGTGACAGTGATTTTGTGAAGGTGCCTGTAGCACGCCTAACCAGTGCAGCCTATGCTAGGCAGTTAGTAAAAAGTATTGATATGAAGACAGCAACACCCAGCACAGACTTGAAACCGGTTGGTCGACCCAGCGGGGCAGGTACCGATACCACACATTTTTCAGTGCTGGATAAAGAGGGAAATCGCGTTGCCGCAACCATGAGCGTGAATTATCTTTTCGGCTCCTGCTTTGTGGTGCCTGGCACCGGTTTCTTACTGAATGACGAGATGGATGACTTTTCTGCAAAGCCGGGGGTACCCAATACCTATGGTTTGATCGGTGCAGAAGCTAATGCTATAGAGCCAGGTAAACGGCCATTGTCGAGCATGTCGCCAACATTTCTGGAAGACAAACGTGGCGTTGCCATTTTGGGCACGCCGGGTGGTAGTCGTATCATCACCATGGTTTTACTGGGCGCTTTAGAGTATGCAGCTGGTGGTGATGCACAATCGATGGTGCAGCTTCCCCGGTTCCATCATCAATACATGCCCGATATGGTCATGTTTGAGGATGGCGCTTTTTCCAAAAAAACAGAAGAAGAACTTACACTGCGCGGCCATGTGCTGAAGAAACAAATGTCACCCTATGGTGGGGGCTTCGGGCATTACGGCAATATGCAAAGTGTGGTGTGGGATAAACAGAAAAATAACGTAAGCGCCGCGAGTGACGCACGTGGCATCGGCGCCGCAACCATTTTTAATCAGTAGACGACTATCGAGGAATGACTAAAGGCAGTTATGATTTTTCACTGCTGTCCCGTTAGCTTGATATGCGTTGCGTTTAACTGGAAAAATATCTAAGGTTTAGATCGCTTGGAGGTTTTAGAGGCATTGAAATCAATAATACCTCTCCGTCAGAGAGAGCCTGCCCCGCGTAGCGCTTTGGGCATTCCGGCGAAGGACGGAAAAAAGTTAACGGGGCAACAGTTATGATTTTCGGTTTTAATCGGCAACCTGAACTACTAGACAATGATTCCGTTGTCTGGATGTTTGATGTTTTTGACTGGGCATTTGCGAATTTTGGCAACTACACATTGCCGGGTGACAAGGTACTGATTTTCCCCAGCAACGACCATTTTCCTGGGCGTGAAACTAGCGTGGAAGGAATGGCCGCACTGATATTTTCACAGGTAAAAGATTATCTTGGTATTCCATCCCTGGCATGTGACTTGCAGAACGAGCACGGTATTAGCCATAGTGAATTTCTGCGGTCAGATGGTACTGAACTTCTGGCAGTAACTGGTACTGAACCAATAGTGTTTACTTATCATTCTCACACACTCAATAACCCGGAAGTACTGATTGCCACCTTCGTGCACCAGGTTGCCTATTACATCATCGGCTCAGCGCACAACCCGCCGCCGGGTGGAAAAGAAAACTGGCCACATACCGCCGAATTATTGGCTGTTTTTATGGGTTTTGGTGTCATTATGGCCAATACGGCGAATACACAAAAGATACGATCCTGTAGCAGCTGCAGTGGGCCAGCCGTGGAGCGGGAATCATTCCTGTCACAATATGATGTGACCTATGCCCTGGCAATATTTTGTGCGCTAAAACATATTCCCGTGAAAATAGTCATTCCACATCTAAAAAAAACACTGCGCACTTTTTATAAAAAGGCATACAAAGACATAAACAAGAATAAGTTGTCGGCCATCAATAAACCGGAATTACTAAAGACGACATATTCCTTGAAAGACCAGAATATCACCAAGGGCAACCATTAAATGAACAAGCCAGAACAGGTAGTTGATGCACATATTTCCCCTGAAGGGCGACTTGACGTGCTCTCAAAATATGAGGTGAGTAAACTTCTCGATGCCAGTCAGGGTGATTTATATACGCTGTTTCGGAATTGTTCGCTGGCGGTCTTAAATTGTGGCAATGATATAGATGACGGCAAGGAGCTTTTGGAACGCTATGACACGTTTGAAATCAATGTAATTCAGCGTGAGCGTGGAATCAAGATCGAGGTTAAGAACGCGCCTGAAAAAGCATTTGTCGATGGCAAAGTGATTAAGGGTATCAATGAGCATCTATTTGCAGTGTTGCGCGATGTTGTTTATGTCAGCAATGAAATCGATAACAACCCGAAGTTTGATCTTAGTGGTTCGGAAGGAATAACGACGGCTGTATTCCATATTTTGCGTAACTCAAATATTTTATTACCATTGGCGTTGCCTAACATGGTGGTGTGTTGGGGTGGGCATTCCATTAAGCGTAAAGAATACGATTACACAAAAGAAGTGGGCCATGAAATGGGATTGCGCGGAATGAATATCTGCACTGGCTGTGGCCCCGGCGCGATGAAGGGGCCGATGAAAGGCGCAACCATTGGTCATGCAAAACAACGTATTAATAATGGCCAGTATTTGGGAATTACCGAACCTGGAATAATTGCGGCAGAATCGCCCAACCCTATTGTTAACGACCTGGTCATCATGCCTGATATTGAGAAACGTCTCGAAGCCTTCGTGCGCGCAGGTCATGGCATTGTTGTCTTTCCCGGTGGTGCTGGTACTGCCGAAGAAATCCTATATCTCCTTGGGATTTTGTTGCACCCGGAAAACAAGGACATCCCTTTTCCTCTGATTCTCACCGGGCCGGAATGCGCAAAAGATTACTTTGTTGGTATCAACCAGTTTATTGCTGATACGCTGGGCATTGAAGCACAGCAACGCTATAAAGTAATTATTGACGATCCGGCTCAAGTAGCACGCGAAATGGAAGCTGGCCTAAAAAAGGTACGTGAGTTTCGCATAAAGACGGGGGATGCCTTTTATTTTAACTGGCTTTTACATATTGATCTGGCCTTTCAGCAACCGTTTGCGCCCACGCATGAAAACATGTCTACACTCGAGCTACATAAAAACCAGCCAGTACATTTGCTGGCCGCTAATTTACGCCGTGCTTTTTCCGGTATTGTTGCGGGGAACGTGAAGGACGAAGGAATCCGGGTCATCGAAAAATATGGTCATTTTGAAATTAAGGGTGATGTGGGCATTATGAAATCACTCGATGTGTTGCTTGCCTCATTTGTTGATCAACATCGCATGAAACTACCGGGCAAAAAATATACGCCCTGTTATAAGGTTGTGACGTAATGCAAAAGTTTTGGCGCCTATTAAAATATTCACTGTGCACCTAAGCAGTGCTTATTATGCGAGGTGCCGTAGGGAGTGGTAGATTAATACGGCTAAAATAATACGGGGCTGGCATACCGGTCAGTAAGTTAATGTTTAAAGTCTTCAAATAGGGGATTTAAAATCCCATGCCTTTAGGCGGCAATGGTTGCTGTTACTCCCTCCCCTTGAGGGGAGAGGGTTGGGGTGCCAAAAGTAGGCGCTCTTAGGCGAGGGGTGAATATGCACCGAGGTTGATTCATGAACCCTCACCCTAGCCCTTTTATGCCCTTTGGGTACCCCCAGTTTTGGGAGTACCCAAAGGGCATAAAAGGGGAAAATCGGCCATACGGCCGATCAATCCGGCTTTTAGCCGTAACCCGAAGCCACCGGCTTTAGCCGGTGGAGTATTTACATCGCGTTCAAATAACACGCAAACTGAGAGGGAGTTTTCATGAAAATAATCTTGTTGGGTGCCCCAGGAGCCGGAAAAGGCACTGTTGCTAAAATATTGACGGAACTGGATGGCTCAGTACAGATTTCGACAGGTGATATCCTTCGTGGCGCTGTTCAGGCAGGCACGGAACTTGGTCAAAAAGCCAACGCATTCATGAAGGCAGGGGATCTGGTACCCGATGAGCTAATAATGGACATCATGAAAGACCGTCTTCAGGAGCCGGACTGTGATAAAGGCTTTTTGCTGGATGGCTTTCCCAGAACTATTCCACAGGCTGAGGCATTGAAAACCTTGTTGAGTGACCTGGACATTGCGCTGGATATGGCGGTGAGTCTTGAGGTACCACGCGAAGTGATTCTTGATCGACTGACCACCCGTCGTACCTGTGAGAATCCGAAATGCCAGGCAATTTACAACGTTAAGAGCAGCCCAACCAAGGTGGAAGGTATCTGCGACAAATGTGGTAGCAAGGTGATTCAGCGCGAAGACGAGACGGAAGAAGCGATTAGTCATCGTCTGGAAACTTATAATGAGAAAACCGCACCATTAACAGGCTATTATGAAAAAGAAGGCTTGCTGATGACGGTCAATGCCACTTCCAGTGACGCGGTAGTTAGCGCCATTCAGGAACGTATGAAGGCCTGAGTTATCGCGTGTTACGCAAAGACCGGGCTCGGTATACCTTTACCGAGCCTTTTTTGATTCGCTTATTTACAGATTCATACTCACTGACCACGGAGGGAAATGACCATGTCAATACTTCGCATTTTACTATTGGGAATTCTGACACTTGGGCTATTTAATAGCGTTACTGTTTTTGCCGGTGCTGACCATGAGAAATCCGCTATGGTTCAAATGGCAGAGATCATGAATCGCTTAAAGCATTATCCCAGTCCTGTGGGAAAAGAAGTGTTGAACAAGATCAAACAGGCACCAAACACAACAGCGAATGAGCGCATCCTTGCGACCGCGATGGTGAACCTTGAACATCATGTGGCGGGCAGTGATGTCCCCGGTTTAAAAGGCATTATTGCAGACAAGAACACGACAGCTCATGAGCGAGAATTGGCAAAGATTATATTGAACCTTGATCATCGTCCAACGAAGCAGGACAGGGCGATACTAAAGGCCATGATGCAGTAAATAGAGACTTACTTGAGACCCAATTTATTTTGAGATCTATTTCACTTGAGACCTATTTTATTTAAGGCTTAAGGGATCGTTGGGATCGATACCATCCATGAAGCACTTTCTACGATCGCTGTTGGTGGTTTGATAGACGTAGCCAATCCAATTATTGATCATCGCCTCGCCCGTATCGTGCCAGGTATTATGCAGTAGTGAGCGAATCAGTGTTTCAGGGAACATTGGTAACTGCTTTCCATTCGCTTGTGCAGCTTCCAGTTGGGCTTTATGTTCAAGCAAAATGGCTTGCACCTGCAAACTAAAATAGTTATTGGGGAAGGGTGGATAAGCATTTCGTTTGCCATCAATAAACAATTGTACTTCCCGTTTGTATTCCTTTAACAGGCTGTTGATGTCGTATTCGGGGTGTCCCTGGAAGTAGACAATACGAAACAGGTCTGCGCTTACCGCAAGATGCACGCCTGCCTCTGGACTTGCCACGAGCACTCGCAAGCCTGCCTCTTCAAACTGGGCCTGTGTCACTTCATTGTAACGGGAATGGGGCACATCAAAACGGGTGTTGATATCGTTGACTAACGGATGTGAGCGATCAAGCACTTCATGTGGAAATACGCCCCAACGCTTTTCAGCTAATCGTTTCCGTTTTTGTTGATGTCTGAATTCCATCACCGCATGCGTAGCCAGACACGAACAGAGTATCGAGGTAACATTGTTATATCCCCAGTCAATAACCTCGATGAGTGGCTTCCAAAATACTTCATCAGCCAAGTTTGGCTGAGTTACGTTGGCACCTGTGATGATGAGCGCATCAAGTCCTTCGGACTTAATCGAGTCGAATGATTCGTAATATTGCTGAATGTGCGCCGCCGCCTTTTCGCCCCGCGGTAATTCCGGCAGGGTAAATAGGTGGATATAGAACTGCGCAATTTGGTTGCTCTCACTAACGATGCGCATAAACTGCCGCTCGGTAGCCTCAAGTGCAGCATCTGGCATCATATTC
>CAZXZI010000043.1:0-21828 GCA_964645165.1 uncultured Ectothiorhodospiraceae bacterium | reverse complement strand
TCTACCCAAAACGCTACGCGGGGCAGGCTCTACCCAAAACGCTACGCGGGGCAGGCTCTACCCAAAACACTACGCGGGGTAGGCTCTGACAAAGAGGTATTATTGGTTTTCATATCTCTAAAGCCACCAAGCGATCTAAACACTAGATGTTTTGTCGGCTTAACCACAATGCATATCAAGTTAACGGGGCAGCAGTGAAAGCCGTTCTTGGGTTTTTGACCCGATATTTCGTTATATGACGATGATGTTTTTAACGTTGGAGATAGGCCAGTCAGGGTGCGGTGAGGGATGAATACGTTTTTTTAATGAGTGAATAATCGTATACCCTCCAGTAGTAAGCGTACTACCCCGCTCACCAAAAGCGCCACTGCCACGGACAATGACACGGAAAATAGCGCCTGCTTTCGGCCAATGGTTTTGAGCATAACGGCGAAAGTTGAAACGCAGGGAATGTAGAAGGTCAGGAACAGTAGGAATGTGGTGAGCTGCACCCAATCCATGTAGGCGCCGACATCGAAGCTGCCAAGGGCCTGATAGATCATCAGCAGCGATAACTCCTTGCGCAGGATGCCAAACAGGATGGGCACCCCTAACACTACCGGCAGACCCAGCCACCAAACCGTGATTGGCGTGAACAGGGTGTTAATCATGGCATCGGCACCGATATGACTGAGTAGGGCGAGCACCACACTGCCGCCAATCAGTAAGGGGGTGACGATAGTAAGGATGTCACGGGTGCGCGCCCAGGTTTCGCGCAGCATCGCGGACCAGACGGGCAGGGTATAGGGTGGGATGTCCTGCACCTGACCGGGACGGCGTTCGGGAAAATGGCGCGTGAGTGATTTCCCCAGTACGGCGATCACCACGATGGTGAGAACAAAAATGGCGAATACGCCAAAACCGCCGAGGTATTTTCCCGCCAGTGCGAGGATCACCGCGGAGCGCGCCGAGCACGGTACAAAGGTGATCAACACCGAGGCGATCACCCGCTCCCGACCGCTGGTGGTTCGCGCGGCGGCGGCGATGGCTGGAACGTTGCAGCCGAGGCCGAGTAAAAAAGGCACGGCGACGCCGCCATGCAGGCCGATGTGATGAAAGCCGCGATCCACCACAAAGGCAATGCGGTGCATGATGCCGCTCTCTTCCAGCGCCACCAGCAACAACACCAGCGGCAACATATAGGGCACGACAATGCCAATAAGGCCGATAAGCCCGTCAACCACGGCACGAGCTATCACGCCACCGGTGGACTGTGGTTGCCAGTCGGCCAGCCAATCAATAAGGCGCACGGATGTCATCGAATCAAGCCAGGCGCTGCCCTCAAACACCACGAACAACACCATGGCAAACACTACCAGACTACCCAGTAGCCCCCACTGAGGATGTAGGAAAAATTCATCAAGCCAGTAGCGCCAGCCGCTGCCCTCATGAGGTGCGCCGAGGCGTGCGACGGATTCAAATAGACTTGCTGCACGGTGATGGCGATCGGCATGCAATTCTTCGCGCAAGCTACGGGGCAGGTTTTGTTCCGCGGTACTGCGAAGCTGTGAGATCTCTGGTATCAATGCCGGAAAATGCTGCTCCATCTCAGCCATAAAATATGCATCATCGGCGGCAATTTGCATGAGCAAAAACCGGTGCGGCACATGAAAGGCGTCGTGAATCTCCGGCTGGTTGAGAAATTTACTTAGCGGCTGCAGTTGATCGCAGATGTACTGACTGGCCGGTTGCAGCAAGGGACAGACCTGTTGGCGCACCGTGTCGGCAGCGGTTTGAAACAACTGCGCAATACCATGGCCCATGTGCGCGACAGTGGGCACCACAGGCACACCGAGTTTCCGGCTCAGAGCGTGGCTGCTGATATGCATGCCCTTTGCGTCCGCCTGATCCATCATGTTCAACGCGATCACCAGTGGCCGACCCAGCATGCTCAATTCGAGAGTAAGCTCCAAATGACGATCAAGCGCTGAAGCATCCAGCACCTGAATAATCACATCGGGGGCTCCATAGGGGGCGGGGGGTACATCAGTGTCGTGCGCCGACACCGGTGGCAGCTGGTCACCCCAGAGTAAAAATTGCACCGTTGCCAGCTCGGGCTGTTTGATGTGGTGCATGGCATGCAGGCTGGGCAGGTCGATAACGCTAGCCTCATCAAGGCCAATCTGTACCAAAGACTCACGATAGGCGCGCTGGCTGCCTGCCAACTCACCGGTAATCACCGAAGTGCTTGATACCGCCTGGAACAAGGTGCTTTTACCACTGCCGGGCATGCCAACCAGGGCGATGCGCAGTCGTCGCTCACCGCGAAACAAGGGGGCTTGCAGGGGGATGCTGGTGCTTTGTGGAGAGGGCTTCATCAATGATGATTGTCGGTTAGCGGACAGGCAACAACAAGTAATCAAGAAGGAAAAACCACACTAACCGCATTTTATGGTGAGGGAATAGCGAAAAATTCGTACCGAGCGCTTTAGTATTGAAGTCATTTTCTAGAACATAGCCTCGTGGCTACAATATTCTTTGGCTCTATTACAGGGGTAACTGACATGCGCTGTTATTGGACGGCTGCTATCGACCAAAATCAGTTTTGATGACTAATCTCTGATTTTCTGGGAATTTCGGGAACAGGCCATACATTATTCCTGGCTAAGTTCCCAGTAACGATCCAAGCCAAATACTGCGGTATTTACTAAACAGCGAAGGTATTAAACCTGGCTGTTGCAACTATCGAGTTTGGTATTTCAACCTATTCTGTATTCTGTATTCTATATCTGTTCAGGTGGATTATTAAACGTAACCACTCGCTGCGGAAATGGAATCTCTACGCCCTCTTCTCGGAAGGCCTTGATAATAGAAAAATTAATTTCACTAATGACATTGACACGTTGATCAATATCATAAATAAAACAACGCAATTCAAAGTTCAGTGCGCTGTCACCAAAGTTTCTGAATAATACTTTCGGCGGTGATATTTTTTTATATTTATTTTTATCCTTCATTACCATTGGATGATTGTGGGCAATATCTAGAAGAATGCGATGCACTTTTTCCACATCAGAGTCATAACCGACACCAACCGATACGGTAATGCGGCCATGCGAATCACGTAACATCCAGTTGGTTACCTTTGCTGTGATTAGTTCCGAGTTAGGAACAATAACATCAGACTGGTCGAAGGTTTGGATTTGGGTAGAACGGATATTAATCGATTTAACATAGCCTTCGGTGTCGCCGGTGATAATCCAGTCGCCACTACGAATGGGGCGTTCAAATAGCAGAATCAAACCCGAGATGAAATTGTTGACGATATTCTGCAGACCAAAACCAATACCGACCGACAGGGCGCCGGCGATAAGCGCAATGTTTTCCATTTTTACACCGGTAATGGAGAGCGCCACCAGAATGGCAATGGCAACACCAGCGTAACCAAATAATGATGTTACTGCTTCTTTAGCACCGCGATCCAAGCGTGTGTATTTTAAGCCATGCGGTAAGACATGGTTTTTCGCATAGCGCGTCAGGCTTAAGAGTATGAGTAGGGCAAGCATGCCGCTGGCGAGAAGTTTTGGTGTGACGTTTAGGGATCCAACTTGGAAGCCTTCGGTTATATAGCCTGAGATAATAGTGAGCCAGGGGTCGTCCAGCCGCCAGATATAAAATACCAGAATGGTAAAGCCGCCCCATAATACGGTGAATATGATGGCTCGAAGCCAGATTAAACCGGGAACCGTGCCAGCATCTTTGAGGCCAATTAATTTTCGAAAGCGAGCCGCCCAGTCCAACCGCCCTTCATCCAGCCCATCACACAAATCTTTAAATAAGCGATAAACCAGCAGGGTAATGGCGAGACTAATCGAAGTGCTCAATAGACCGCCGAGCACAAAAGAGGACAAGTTTCGGTAGCCGGCTAGTTCGGCAATGAGGGTGGCCAATAGCACCAGCGTTAAGAAGATGCGCGGTTTGCGCGAAAGAATTGCCCAGGAAAAATTACGTACCAACCAGAGAATCGTAATCAGGTTTATTGTCAGTAGAATGAAAAATAGCCCTCGATTCAGATAATAGACTGGGTCACTGAGGCTGGCCTTGAATTCACCGGTGAACAGGAAGAGACCCATTACGCTGAGCGTTAATAGAATTTTAAGATGCCAAGCAAAGCGACGTGAGAGGCCTTCAGGTTTGGTGAGGTACACGTGCGCAGGTGGAACCGGGCAAAGCAGTATGTTGATGAGAGCGATCAAGCTGATATAGCTGGCTATTACATAGCTCGCCTTTGTCATGAATGGCGGCGGTGTTAACGGTAAAACAAAACTGAGAAAGGCCGCGACAACTATCACCGGCAATAGTACCGGCAGTGAACGCGCCAGACTGGTTCTCAGTGCCAGGGTAAAGGCAGAGATGGTGTCCCTGGGCATGTCTTCGATTTCTGCTTTCGGGCGCAGGAAGCGACTGGCAACAGTGCCCAGCACGGCAGAAATCAGCATGAAAACGATGAGTAGACTGAATTGTTGGGCCGTGAGTAATTTGAGATGGTACTGTTTTTTCAGGAAACTCATCGCATCTTGCCAGCCGGCCGCTGGAGCGCGCATGTTTTCCTGGATGACCTGAATAATGTGTGGAGTGCGTGCTGACAGTTGCTGCGCAAGAATACGCTGCTGTAGTTCATTGATGGATTTGGTTAGATCCTGACTTTGAATCAATAATAGATTGCAGGTAGCCAGTTCCTGATCCAGTGTTTTGTGTTCGCTCGTTAAGCTGCGCCGTTTTTTGGTGACTTCCGGGTTTTCTTTTTTTGTTTTCTCACCGAGGATTTCCAGATCCTGGGTGGTTTTCAATAACAAGGCTTCATTTATTGTAATGCAGTCCTGTGCTTTTCCTTTTACCTTACTGATGTCCTTTAATGATGCATTAAGCACTTCAACTTTGGTGTTCCCAGAGGTGAGCTTCTTTAGACTTTTTTCTTGTTGTTTTATCGTGGCAGTGGCTTGCTTTGGCCAGTCGTTGATATCACCCTGGGCAGCGAAAGCAAGTGGTGATAGCGCATAGATCATCAGCGCAAATAACGCGGAAGTTATGACGCGATACAGGCTATATTTGAAATTCATAGGGTAGGGGTTTTTATCAGAATAACGGCTAAATGCATGTTTTATAGTTTAAGGCTGAGGAGCTTGTTCAATCGGTAGTCAGTATAATTGCTATGACTGAGTATCCCATTTAAAAAATGTATGACTGTTTATGGTCGATGTCAGGCGCATCAATACTTAAGCATTAAGGTTCGCTGCCAGTATTTTTTAGGCATTCGGCTAAGCCCCTGTGTAACAGATTATGACCGCACCAGCCCTGCTTCAACAGCCTTACGTTTCTCCGTTCCAACCAGGGCTTCAATCAACACCAATGCAAAATCCATCGCTGTGCCTGGCCCGCGGGAAGTGATTACTTTGCCATCTGTTACGACGGGTTCTGGTGCCAATGTTGTGTTAACGAGGTTGAGTTTTTCCAGGGTGCCAGGATAGGCCGTCGCACGTTTGTCCTCAAGCAGGCCTGCGCTGGCGAGCGCTTTGGGGGCGGCACAAATGGCGGCGGTGAATTTTTCACTGGTTGCCATTCTTTTTAGTAGCGCTTGAATACGTGGATCCTGGTCGAGATGATCGGCACCAGGTAGGCCGCCGGGCAGCACCACCATGTCGTAATCCTTTTTGAGTGCTTCATCCAAGGTGGTATCGGGGATAAGTACCACGCCACGGCTGGCGGTGACGGGTTGAGTATCGAGTCCGGCAGTGCTGACGTCGATACCGGCGCGACGTAATAAATCAATGATGGTGACGGCTTCCAGTTCTTCGCAGCCTTGGGCTAGTGGGACAAGTGCGCTTGCCATGATGCTGACCTCTCTAAAGTGCGGTGGACGAGTTGCGAGACCGGCAGCAGGGTGATGCCTTGTTCGCGTAGTTTCGGCAGTTCCTTTTCTAGCACGGCCATGGTTTCTGGGAAGGGGTGGCCGATAGCGAGTGCAGAACCATTGCGGCGTGCTTTCTTGATCAGGCGCTGCCACTGAAAGCGGATGGCCTCTGGAGTTTGCTCGTGATCCAAAAACACATCGCGGCGCATGTTGGGAATCCAGTTCTCGTTTGCCAGTTGTTGGGCAACACTGGCTTTGGTGGTGTAGCTGTCGACAAAATAAAGATCTTTGCGTTTACTGAGTGCGTTCATCAACCATTGCATGTGACCGGGGTGTTGAGTGAGCAGGCTGCCCATGTGATTGTTAAGGCCAACGGCGTGGGGGATGGCGGCGATATCTAACAGTAATTGTTGGGTAAATTGTTGTGCGCTCATGTCCAGAGTTAATGCGCCGAGCCCCAGCTTGTCGTGCTCCATTGATTCCATGGGCAGATGCGCCATAACCTCTTTGTGGTTTTGAAAAGCAAGTTGGGCCAACTCGCGGGCATGAGGGGTGTTGGGCAGAAAAGAAAAAGTAACTGCGCCCGGTAGCTGCAGGGCACGTTTGTCACGCTGCGCAAGATTGCCCATGTCATCGATGATGATGCCGATAACAGGTTGGTTCTTTTTCGTAAGTTGCCCGGCGGGTGCCGCCAGCGTTGTCGAGCTGGCGACCAGGCCGAGCAACGCCAGCAAATAGACTCCCTTGTGGAAGCCTGAATGCAATCCCATCACACTTTTGCCTGATCGCCGTACTTTAAAGCTAAGAACCTTAATTCTGTCGCAGGATGTTCATGCCCTTGAGCACATTCAGTGCCTCAAACAATTGATAGTCTCTTTGTGCCAGCGATAATTTAGGTGCGTCTTTCTTTTTGCCATCCTTCGTATCGTCATGTTTTTTGGTGCTTACTTTATTCTTGGCTTTGCCTTTGTCCAGATGCCGGGAAAGATCGGCTTCTTTGAGTCGCTTGCCCAGACCTTCCAGCTTGGTAACTTTTACCGGTTCAAGCACGATGTCTGGCGTGATGCCTTCGGCCTGAATGGAACGGCCAGAGGGAGTGAAATAACGTGCGGTGGTGAGTTTGAGCGCGGTCGTTTCATTGAGCGGCAAAATGGTTTGCACCGAGCCCTTGCCGAAGGTGCGTGTGCCGATGATGACGGCGCGCTTGTGATCCTGCAGTGCGCCGGAGACGATCTCTGACGCCGAAGCGGAACCACCATTCACTAACACTACCAGTGGTGCACCATCCAGCAGGCGGCGCGGGGTGGCGCTGAATTTCATTTGCGAATCGGCAATGCGGCCCTTGGTGAAAACGATCAGCCCGGATTCCAGGAAGGCATCACTGACTTCGACCGCACCATTCAGTACACCGCCGGGGTTATTACGCAGATCCAGCACCATACCTTTAAGCTTGCCGCCATTTTCTTTTTTCAGCTTTTCGATGGCCTTGTTCATGTTTTCGCCGGTGTGCGACTGGAACTGCGAAATGCGCACGTAGCCGAAGCCGTCACCCAGGTCTTCGGAACGCACGCTTTTGACCTTGATGATGGCACGGGTGATGGTGATCTTCAGCGGCTTTTCTGCGCCCTCACGAATAATCGTTAGCACGATGTCGGAGCCCACTTTGCCGCGCATGATTTTTACGGCGTCGCGCAGGGTCATGCCTTTCACGGGTTTTTCATCCAGGCGGATCACCAGGTCGCCGGCCTTTACGCCTGCCTTTTGTGCCGGTGTTCCGTCAATGGGGGAGATGACTTTGACGAAGCCATCTTCCATGCCCACTTCAATACCCAGCCCGCCGAATTCGCCGGTGGTGCCGACTTGCAGTTCTTTAAAACTTTCGGTATCGAGATAGCTGGAATGTGGGTCAAGGCCGGACAACATGCCGCGAATCGCATTTTCCAGCAGAGTCTTATCGCTGACTTCCTCCACGTAGTCTTTTTTGATGCGTGCAAACACTTCGGTAAAGGTGCGCAGCTCATCCAGCGGCAATGCCCCGGCTGTCTTGTTGGTATTTTTCTCCGCAAAGACGCCTTGGCCAATGGCCAGACTAAGACCGAGAGTCACACCGATAATCAGCACCAGCAAGGTGCGGGTATTTGCATTCATGGAAAGCTCCGCGGGTCGGAAGTGCCGACCTCAAAAAAGAAATTAAGTTGTTGTATTTAAATAGCTACGTTAAAAATGCCAGCCTGATTATGCCGGACTCCGTCTAACTTGTGAATTGACCGCAAATGATTGCGGATGTTTCACGATGACGCTGAGACCCTTTTCGGCTTATTTCGACACCACTTGAGCGGATTGCGGGGTTTGCCGTTATGGCGGATCTCGAAATACAGCGTACTTTTTTGATGTCCGCCGCTGTTTCCCACGTTGGCGATGACCTCACCGGCCTCCACCCAGTCGCCAACTTCCTTGAATAAACTCTGGTTGCCGCCGTACAGGCTCATGTAACCATCACCGTGATCAATGATGGTGAGCAGACCAAAACCGCGCAGCCAGTCGGAAAAGGCCACGCGGCCGTGGGAGATGGCGCGCACTTCGGTGCCTTCCGGCGCGCGAATATTGACGCCCTGCCACTTGAGGTTGCCCACTTTGCGGGCGCTGCCGTAGCGGGTGGTTAAGCGGCCGTGCGAGGGCCAATTCAGGCGGCCGCGCAGTTTGGCAAAGGGGATGTGTTCGCTGCCTTCCGAGGCCAGCTCGGGTTCGCCGCCCTCTGCTTCAGTGGGGCGTTGTTGTGGTGCAGTGGCAAGGCTATCCAGTAAACGCTGGAGTCGGCGCTTGTCTTCTTCCATCAGTGACAGGCGTTCACCCTTGGCAAGAATCTGTTTTTTCAGCCCGGCCAGCAGGGTGGCGCGTTGCTGGCGGTTTTTTTCCAGCTGTGCTTTTTCACTATGCTGCTCATGGCGGGTTTTTTCCAGCTTTGCGGTCTTGCGCTGAATTGTTGTTTCCACGCTGCGCAATTCGACGAGGCTGTCATTGATGTCTTGCATGCGGGCGAGGCGGGCACGGTGAAAATAATCGTAATAGGTGAGGGTGCGGGTGACCACCGCGGGGTCCTGTTGGTTGAGCAGGATTTTCACGTATTCCTGCTGGCCGATGGCGTAGGCAGCGCGGATTTGTCTCGCCAGGGCAACGCGCTGAGTGTGCAGGTCGGACTGCAATCCGCTGCGGCGCGACTGGAGTTTTTTCAGCCCGCGCTGCTGCTTGCGTAGTTGGCGCTTGAGCCGTTTGAGCAGAGCCACCACTTTGCCGATGTGCCGTTCGGTATCGCGCAGGCGGGATTGCAGCCCCTGTTTGCGTTGCACGTCGGAGTTGAGCTCGCTGCGCAAGGTTTGAATTTGCTGGCGCAGGCGTTCGAGCTTTTGGTTGTCCGCCTGGCTGCTGTCGCTGCCGGCCAGTGCGCTTGCCGGCCAGCTGCCTAATACGAGGAGTAATAAGAAGGTGCTACCGATAAAAAAAGGAGAAAGGGTTATCCCTCCGGGTTTGGCGCCTGGGCTGGCGGCCGGGATCATGCTGAAAAGAGGGAGAAAATTAAGCGTCTTCATCTCCCGCCGCATCGTTGTCGGTGTCCAGCGTAACCAGATTCCGGCCTCCCATTTGTGTGGGAATGTCCAGATTCATGAGGTGGAGCATGGTGGGGGCAATGTCGCACAACGCACCCGTGTCTGCCAGTGTCCCCGGGCGGCCCACATAAATCAGAGGCATTGGGTTGGAGGTGTGAGCGGTGTGCGCCTGGCCGGTTTCTTTGCTGCTGAGCTGCTCGGCATTGCCGTGGTCGGCGGTAATCAACGCCTCACCACCCACGGATTCCAGCGCCTCAACCACGCGAGCGAGGCAGGCATCCAGCGCCTCGATGGCCTGGATGGTGGCTTTAAGATTGCCCGTGTGACCTACCATGTCCGGGTTGGCGTAGTTGCAGATAATGGTCTCGTACTTTTTACTGAGGATGGCATCCACCAGTTTGTCGGTGAGTTCCGGCGCGCTCATTTCTGGTTGCAGGTCGTAGGTGGCCACGTCCGGTGAGGGCACCAAAATGCGATCTTCACCCTCGAAGGGCTCTTCACGCCCGCCATTAAAGAAGAAGGTGACGTGGGCATATTTTTCGGTTTCGGCGATGCGCAGCTGGCGCAGGCCAAGGTTAGCGATGTATTCGCCGAACACGTTTTGCAGCCGGTCGGGCGGGAAGGCCACGGGCACGTCGAAGTCGGCGCTGTATTCGGTGAGGCTGACGAAGGCGCCGAGTTTGGGGGTTACGCCGCGTTCAAAGGCGTCAAAATCCGGCTCGAT
The DNA here is from genome assembly GCA_964645165.1 of uncultured Ectothiorhodospiraceae bacterium. GTDB lineage: Bacteria > Pseudomonadota > Gammaproteobacteria > SZUA-152 > SZUA-152 > SZUA-152. The sequence continues at coordinate 11,609 of CAZXZI010000043.1, read as the reverse complement.
GAAGGGTCGGGTGATCTGCCGAGCGCGGTCGGAACGGTAGTTCATGAAGACCAGCACGTCTCCGTCGCGCAATTCAACGGGTTCTTTACCCGGCGGCACGATGCGCGTGGCCTGCACAAATTCGTCGGATTCATCTCGGGCATAAGCGGCATCCACGGCGGCCTGCGCATTCGGAGCCTCGAATTCACTTTTGCCCTGGGTGATCAGATCGTAGGCGGCCTGCACGCGTGGCCAGCGATGGTCGCGATCCATGGCGTAGTAGCGACCGATGACGGAGGCGAAGCGCCCGCCGCCCAGTTCATCGAAGGTTTTCTGCATGGATTCAATGTATTTTTTGGCGCTGCGCGGTGGAGTATCGCGGCCGTCGAGGAAAGCGTGCAGATAGACGTGTTTGGCGCCACGTTCCACCGCCAGTTTGACCATGGCGCATATGTGCTCTTCGTGGCTGTGCACACCGCCGTCGGAAAGCAGGCCGAGGATGTGTACGGCACGGTCGGTCTCAATGCTGAGATCGACGGCATCGGTGAGCGTTTGGTTGGTGAAAAACGAACCAGTGCGAATCGCCCGACTGACCCGGGTGAATTCCTGATACACCACACGGCCGGCGCCCAGGTTCAAATGTCCCACCTCGGAGTTGCCCATTTGCCCGCTGGGCAGACCCACTTCCGGGCCGGAACCTTTGATCAGCGTGTGCGGGTATTTCGCCCACAGACCATCCCACACCGGGGTGTTGGCAGCGAGAATGGCGTTAGATTCTGGGTCTTCGCTATAACCCCAACCATCCAGAACGATGGTCATCACGGGGGCGGGTTTGCTTGGCATGTGTGCGAGTTTGCTCTTGGTTGGAACGGACTGACTGTAAACGACCCATTTTAAACGAATTTCCTGGCTTGTGGAATGCGCGGCGGCGAGCATTATCAATGATATTCGTTGAAAAAACCTGCGGCCTTATACCAATATTAGTAATTGCTCAAATTGTGGAACACTGTATAGTCAGATTAGCCTGAATTCAGGTGGAATCCCAGCCATACTGTGGCTTACTCGGCTAGCCCGGAGTAGGTGGCCGATGGCTCTACAAGGTGATGATGTATGAATGCAACGGAACACTTGATTACTCGCGACGAGGATATTGAACGAGCCTCGCGTTCTATTAAGGCCATGTCTCATCCGCTACGGCTGAAAATCCTCTGCGCCCTGGGTGAACAGGAAGTCAGCGTGCAGGATATTGTCGCCATGGTGGGCACTTCACAGAGCAACATCTCTCAGCATCTGGCCATCCTGCGCGACAAGGGAATTTTGATGTCACGCAAAGACGCCAACCGGGTATTTTATCGGGTAGGTGATGCGCGCACGCTGCGCCTAATCGGCATGATGCGTGAGGTTTTTTGTAGCGCCGATTGACCAGCGGGTTTGACCGAGTCGTTAACACAATGATTCCTCGGGTTATTACGGATTTCCCATCAGAATATCCTTGATCAATTGCGAATGATTGACGCTTTTCTTTTTTCACTTCTATCTATATAGTGCGCAGCCAATATTTAGTGCGCAGCCAATATTTCATATCGACTGAAATCCCGAGGAATAACGGCGACGGGATATCGCCAACGACTTTCTGCGCGTATTATGTGTGCAGCTTCAGTCGGTGGTATTTCATCTGATTTCCAGCAGGACTTTGCAAAAACACAGGAAGCGTTATGCAGGATTTGAATCACTTCGTTAGCGGCAACTGGGAATTATTTGTTGCCCTGGTCATTATTTTAGTTTTACTGGTGCGGACCTGGTTTGGCCCGGGCGCAGTGGCCATGGTATTGCCCACTGAAATGATTCAGCTGATCAATCATAAAAACGCCCTGGTAATCGATGTGCGCACCGATAAGGAATATCAGCAGGGTCACGTAATGAATGCCCTCCATATCCCGTTAGGCGTGTTGGGTGATCGTGTGCAGGAATTACAGGCGTATAAAAATACGCCGGTGGTAGTGGTTTGCCGTTCCGGAGCGCGTTCAGGGCAAGCCGCCATGAAATTGAAAAAACAGGGCTTTACCGATGCGCATAACATGGCTGGAGGGATGTTGTCCTGGGAGCGTGCCAAGCTACCCATGACCACCGAGGTGGGTAAGCCACCGAAGGCCAATGTACCTGAAGTTGCGCCCGTTGCGGCCATTGCCTCCAGCAACGATGATGAAGACCATAAAGTGCTGGTGTACTCCACACGCCAATGTCCATTCTGTACGCGCGCCATTGATTTACTGGAAGCCAAGCAAGTAGGCTTCACCGAAATCCGCATCGACAAGGACACCAACAAGCGCAGTGAAATGGAAGCCCGCTCCGGTCGAACTTCTGTGCCGCAGATTTTTATCGGCGAAGAACACGTCGGCGGCTGTGATGACATGTATGCACTGGAAAGCAAGGGCGAACTGGATGACTTGCTGGGTCTGTCACCGGTACTGGGTGCCAATAGCAAGGCGCAGGGTTCGGTGGCATGAGTGAAAAGCCCCATGATTGAAAAACCCAAAGTGGTGATGTACACCGCCGCCTTCTGTGGTTACTGTGCCGGCGCAAAAAGCCTGCTGGAAAAAAAGGGTGTGGATTATCACGAAATCCGCATCGACAAAGAAGCCGGCAAGCGCGGAGAAATGGAACAACGCGCCGGGCGTGATTCCGTGCCGCAGATTTTTATCGGCGAAGAACACGTCGGCGGATTTGATGAGCTGGTAGAGCTGGACATGGATGACGCACTCGATCCCATGCTGGGGCTTGAATAAACCTCGCTTCGCCCACACACCGTTAACATGAGCGAAAACCTGCACATCGTTTGTCCCCACTGCGACGGCATCAACCGGGTGCCACAGACCAAATTGACCGCCGGAGGCACGTGTGGCGCCTGCCACAAACCGCTATTCACTGGCGAACCGCTGAGCCTTAATCAAACCCGCTTTCAACGCCACGTCGACAAAAGTGACATTCCCTTGCTGGTGGATGTGTGGGCACCGTGGTGCGGTCCCTGCAAAATGATGTCACCGATTTTTAGCCAGGCCGCCAAACAACTTGAACCTGAGATGCGGTTGCTGAAAATCAATTCCGAACAAGAACAAGCCTTGTCCGCACAACTGGCCATTCGCAGCATTCCGACGCTGCTGGTATTCAAACAGGGCAAAGAAATTGCGCGCCTGTCCGGTGCCATGGACTTACCCAATTTACTGGCCTGGGCACGTGAACAGGTGCGCTAATACGCGTAACCCGGTAAAATCCCCGCTTTCTTTCCGCCCTTCGGGGCCTCATTTGGAACAATAATTCATGACAGACCAAGACGCGCAAGCACCCGCCGCCAGCGGCGAACAGGCCGAACAACAGTTCGCCCTGCAAAAAATTTACCTTAAAGATATTTCATTCGAGACACCCAACTCGCCGGAGATCTTCACCGAAGAGTGGAAACCCGAAGTGAACGTGGAGCTGGCCACCGCCGGTAAACCGCTCACCGACGAAGTGATGGAAGTGGTGCTCACCGTCACCGTCACCGCCAAGCTGAGTGACAAAACCGCCTACCTGGCCGAAGTGCATCAAGCCGGTGTGTTCACCATGCTGGGTTTCAATGGCGATGAGCTGGCACACATGCAGGGCAGTTACTGCCCTAATTTGTTATTCCCATATGCCCGTGAAGCGATTTCCGATCTCATTGGCAAGGGCGGTTTCCCGCAATTGTTGTTGGCGCCGGTTAACTTTGATGCGCTGCTAGCACAGCATCAACAGCAGCAGACCGAAGCGCCGGTGGAAGAGGCCGTGCACTAATTTGCACACGTTGCTTTTAATCTGTGATTCTTTCACACGGATGTGATGAATGACTAAACAACAAAACCCTATCGCTGTACTCGGTGCCGGATCCTGGGGCACGGCGCTGGCGATTCAGTTATGCCGTGCCGGTGGTGCGGTGACCCTGTGGGGGCACGAGCCAGAACTCATGGCCAGCATCGACGCCGCGCGTTGTAATGAACGCTATCTGCCCGGTGTACCCCTGCCAGAATCACTGTCGCTGAATCCCGATTTAAGTTCGACGCTGGCCGATGTGCAGGACGTGTTGGTAGTCGTCCCCAGTCACGCCTTTCGTTCCGTACTCACCGCAGTCCAACCCCTGTTAGCAAAGAATGCACGTATTTTGTGGGCCACCAAGGGGCTGGAGTCCGGTTCCGGCAAACTGCTGCACGAAGTGGCCGAAGAGGTGCTGGGTGCTGGCGTGGTGACCGCTGTGGTTTCCGGCCCCACCTTCGCGCTTGAAGTGGCACATGGCCTACCGACTGCCGTTACCGTGGCCTCTACCGATGCCTCCTTTGCCGCCGACATGGCCGCACGACTGCACAGCAACACCTTCCGTGCTTACACTAGCAATGACGTGCCCGGCGTCGAAGTGGGCGGCGCAGTCAAAAATGTACTGGCCATCGCGGCCGGCATTGCCGATGGTCTGGGCTACGGTGCCAACGCGCGCACTGCGCTGATCACTCGCGGCCTGGCAGAGATGATGCGTCTCGGCGAAACTCTGCACGGACAACGTGAAACTTTTATGGGCCTCGCTGGGCTGGGTGATTTAGTACTCACCTGCACCGACGACCAATCTCGCAACCGCCGACTGGGTTTGGCGCTGGGCAAAGGCGAGCGACTCGAAGATGCACTGGCCGCCATCGACCAGGTGGTGGAAGGTGTGCAAACAGCGCGCGAAGTGCATGAGCTGGCGCTAAGTCAGGGTGTGGACATGCCTATCACCGAACAAGTGTATGCCGTATTGTACGAAGCACGTAAACCTAAAGACGCGGTGCAGGTCTTGCTGAATCGGGATCGGAAGGCAGAACTTAATTAAGCGCTTAATTGTGGGCAATTAGTTAAAACCTGCCTCTTCGAAGCCAAATCGGAGAATCAACGATGCAAACAAATCGCTGGAGTCAGTCGACACGCTTATTGCACCTGGGTTTGGTGCTCACGGTGAGCACACAACTTATAGTTAGTCTGGTCATGCAGCCACCGGGTGAGGGCGAAGGCAATGCCAGCGCTCTGGCGAAACTAGCCTACGAGATTCATCAGAGTGTCGGGCTTGCCGCGCTTGCTGTTGTGGTGTTGCACTGGTTTTCCTCGCTGCTGCAACACGGCGGCAATAATTTGCGTCATCTCTTCCCCTGGAATGCCGAGGGCCGTGCCGAGGTGAAGGCCGATATTGCCACCTTGAAGAAGGGCGCCCTGCCTGAGGGGGGCGCGCGTGGCGGTCTTCCGGGGTTGGTACATGGCCTGGGTCTGCTGGCGGTGACCGGGATGGTGCTCACCGGCGGTGTGCTGTTCCTGAACTGGCCCGAGCAGGGGGATATTCCCGAATGGGTCGATGTGGTTGGCCAGATCCACGGCGCTATCGGCAGCCTGGTGTGGACTTATTGGGGTTCACACATCGCCTTGGCGGTGTTGCACAGTTTGGCAGGGCACACCGAGGTGCGTGACATCTTCAAGCTGGGTCGGGGTTAATTGACCGCGATACCGGCGCCCGCAAACCCCAGTTGCCGCCAGGCCTCGTAAACAATAATCGCCGCCGCGTTGGACAAATTCAAGCTACGATTGTCCGGCAACATAGGGATGCGCAGTCGTTGCTCATCGGGCAACGAATTCAAAATATCCGCCGGTAGCCCCCGGGTTTCAGGCCCGAATAGCAGCGCATCCCCCGACTGATAGCTAATTTCCGTGTAATTCTGTCGTCCCTTGGTAGAGCAGGCCAGCAGGCGCGTGGGTTTGACTGCCTGCACAAAGGCATCGAGATCATCGTAAATTTGCACCTCGGCAAACTCGTGATAATCCAGTCCGGCGCGGCGCAGTAGTTTGTCCGTCATCTTAAAACCCAGTGGCCGAATCAAATGCAGCCGCGCGCCGCAATTGGCGCACAGACGGATGATGTTGCCGGTATTAGGCGGGATCTCTGGTTGAAACAAAACGATGTGGAACATTTGGTAGACTCTGTTTGTAAACCGGACTAAACCGTAAACCAGCGGCTAAATCGGGGACTAAATCGGGACAGATCTATTTATTCTTAACGGCTGCATGTCTGCAGGCAAGCCATCGTTTTGAATAAATAGATCTATCCCCTGACGCTTTATCCGTCATTCCGGCGAATGCCGGAATCCAGTAAACTTAGAGAATTCCTGGATTCCGGCATTCGCCGGAATGACGAAGGAAATAATGAAAACTAATTGTAAGGAAAGCCCGTGCACAAATCACAAAAACCTATGCTCGCCTCCGAATTCTGCGGCATGCGCTTCGACACCCCCATCGTGTTACTGTCCGGTTGCGTTGGCTTCGGCGAAGAATACACACGGGTCAAAGGCTTTACCAATCGCGATGTCGGTGCCGTGTGCCTCAAAGGCACCACGCTGGAACCACGCCTCGGCAATCCGCCGCATCGGGTGATCGAAACCCCCGCCGGAATGATCAACGCCATCGGCCTGCAAAACCCCGGCACGTCACACGTGGTCAACGAGATTTTGCCAAAACTGGATTTTGAAGAAACGCGGTTCATCGTCAACATCTCCGGTTCCACCATCGAAGAGTACGCTGAAGTCGCGCGGTTGTTTGATGATTCCGACATTGATGCGATGGAAATCAACATCTCCTGTCCCAACGTCAAAGAAGGCGGCATGGCCTTCGGTAACGACCCGGACATGTCAGCACGCGTGGTAGCAGCCTGCCGCAAAATGACCGACAAACCGCTGATCACCAAACTCTCACCCAATCAAACCGACATCGCTGAAAACGCCCGCCGTTGCATTGAAGCCGGCACCGATGGCTTTGCCGTTATCAACACACTCATGGGCATGGCCATCGACGTGGAATCGCGCACGCCCATCATCGGCAATAATCAAGGCGGCTTGTCCGGCCCTGCGATCAAACCCGTGGCGCTGTTAAAAACACACCAAGTGCATCAAGTGTGCAAAGGCCACAACATTCCCATTATCGGTCAGGGTGGTATCACCACCGCCAACGATGCCATCGAGTTTTTGATTGCCGGTGCCTCAGCGGTGGGTGTGGGTACAGCGCTGTTTTATGATCCGTTAGTGTGTAAAAAAATTAATGATGGGATTGTGGAGTACATGGAGCGGCATGAGTTGACGGAGGTGGAGCAGTTGGTGGGGACGCTGGTGTTGAATGGGTAGTGTGAGTTTACGAACCTTAAAGGAATATTAGTGTGCTGTTTCTCAGGGTCGAGTAGATAATCACTGATGGAAGCTGAAGCAACAAGCTGGAAACGAGAGCCTTTCAAAAAAGGTGTGCCAATTCCATTGAGCCTTGAAATACACAAAGGTCAAATTGAACGCATTAGCAAAGGCCTAATACCGCAAGAAATGGAAGACAAGTGGTTCATTTATTTTGAAGAGCCCTATTTATTTCTTCACCGTAGTTGGACAGGTCAACCTGTTTTTAAACTCAAATTTACTGAATCATCAACAGGGTATTCGGTAAGTGAGGCTTTGTTGTCGGCTGATATCGCCAGTGGAAATAATGGCGAAGTCGAATACCAAAGTAAACTCGCATTTTTCTTGGTTAGCAATCTTCTTTTGGGAAAAAAGCTGCCATTTCCAATACCTTCAAACTACGAAGCGCCATTGACAGGTGCCTATCAACATCATATATCAGGTTCAGGCTACCAGGAGGCGCCACCACAACCAAAGAAAAAGTGGTGGCAAATATGGTTGTAAAATCGGGGCAGCAAAGAGAGCTCTACCCTTTATTCTTTGTTGCCGGGTCACCAAGGCATTTGGCGGCTTTCGCTATAAGTACAAGTGGACTTATAGCGCAGGGCAAGTCGCGCACGCTGAGAGCGTAAGTAGCAAGCATGCTAAAAAAGAAGAAATTGTTCTCTGACCTCATTAAATCTGTAGTACCAATTTATTCCAATAGCCTATGCACGGAACCCACCAAAAGCGTGAATGACAAAGTGGCCTGTGTGGGGTCGATTGCGAGTTAACGTATATTGCAGAGATAAAAAAAGGGCAGACACATCGTTGTGTCTGCCCTTTGTTTTCATGCCCAAGATTTAACTGACCGGCATGAATATTGGGTAGCGCCTACCCATAACGCATAAACAACTACGAAGGATCCACCAACCCCAAACGCTCCAGATATTCCGGTTCCTTGCTTAGCGCAATACGGCTCACACCAATAAAGTCTCCCATCCAGTCATCAAGCGCATCCAGTGCAGAATCACGATCATGGCTGGCACGCTGGGCTTCGCTGGTTTCCTTCTTTTGTGCCTGATACGTTTGTTGCATCGTTTCTACCAACGCACGGCCTGCACTAAATGTGTCGGCAGTAATCCGAAAACGCGCCAGCGCCGCCTGAATGTCCGTAGAGCCGAGCGCCGCATCGTAGAAATTCAGCATCTGCATATACAGCTTGCTATAAGTGCGCTCACGCGGGCCACTTAACTCCAGCTGATTCTGAAAATTACGCTCATGCTTCAACGCAATGCGTGCCAACTGCACCAGCTCAATGTACTGCACATAAGCCGCGTTGCGGGCCGCATCCAATTCATCCGTCGCCGCATACTGCTCGCCATACTCCTTCTTCTTATCTTGCTGCAAATTGTAACCACTATCGAACAACGCTACGCCTTCCTGCATCGTGCCCTCGTCATAACCGTAATTCGCATAAATCGGTTTGACCGTTTCGTCGGTCAGCGCCACATCAAAGAAAAGTTGGTATTGAGCCAAACGTTCATCGGCAGTGAAAAGACTAAAATCCATTGTAAAACTCCTTGTAGTTGCTTGTGGATAAATGTTTCGAATCATTGTTGCTTCTAAAACAGCCCGGAATGGAATGCTCCGACTAAAAACCCGAAACAAAGAAACCGCCCATCCGTGGGCGCAGAAATCCTCACAAAAAGCACCAGCCGCCACAAGGGAAATAACACCAGAAACCAGCAACGCACCGCCCCAGAATGATCTATGAGTGGTGCAATGCCATTTTCGGGTGATACATGGCTATTTTCTGGTCACACAAATCCATTTTCGGGTGACACATGATCATTTTCTAATCAAACAATATGATTTCCGGCTGACCCCGGATGATTTTCTGATCATGCAAAATCCTTTCTGAGTGAAGCCGGGTGATTTTTTAGTGACTCTGGATGGATTCATAACGCCTTCGTCCAACTCGCACGCAAGCAACTGCGAATCAGGTTGTGGGTTGTACCCCAAAGTGTCGTAATTCCCCATTCAATTTTCGATAAAAAGACAGGCGCCACCAACGGTTATGAAAATTTCATTAAGCGCAAACCATTGATATTCAAGAAGGCATAACGGAGTATTAAGGAGAACTGAAAATATTGGGTGGGTAAATCACCCAATTCCACGGCGGGGTTATACCCCACTTTTGGGTAGATTAACTGTTAGAGCAACACATGGCATTATCAATTGATGAACAAATTGATGGAATCGGAGACACAATATCTAGTGCTCAATGGCATTTTGATGTTTGGGAGGCAATTGAAGAATCAAGGTCAGATCCAAAGAATGTGGAAGTGCTTAATAAATACATTGAGTTTTTTCGTGCCACAGGATTGTCGCTATTTGAGTCATACATAATATCTTGCTATCAGTTATTTGAAACGAGGAAAGATACAGTTTCCTTTCCACAATTGAAACGGGAGCTCATGTCGGCAGAGTCATTAGATATAGATGCAAATGCTATTGCTTCACAGCAGCTGCTGAAACCAACTTGGAAAAAAATATGTAGAATTCGCAATAACACTGTTGGGCATATGTCGAATGATAAAAACGTAGCTGATATATATAAAGAGGTTGACTTAAAGCCAGCTGAAATCCGAACTTATATTGAAGAGTGTAAAAAACTATTAAACAACATTACTTATCGGCGTAATCAGTCACGTGATGCCTTTAATATTCGAGGAAAAGATGCATTTAAAAATTTACTCACCGACTTACGGTCATTGCTCTAATCGGGTAACCGGGGGTCTCTAACCCCCAGTCCCCACACCACCCGGCATGCGGGTCCGCACCGGGCGGTTCGTCAAGCATAATGAAACTTAATCCACTGTTCTCTTACCGAGACGAGTCCTTGTTTCGCTAACCACTTGTTGGTCATTCCCGATTGCGTGGCGAGTGTTCTTGCCAAGCGATACGGACCTTTTGAACTTAGTCCAAGACTCACAGCTGTTAGAGTCCTAGTGCCCAGTTTGATGAGATTGCGAATACGTGTGCGCGGCTTGCGCCACTGTTTTAAGTAGCACATGCGAATGCGCCTGCGTATCCATTCATCCAGCCTGGGTAAAGGTCGGTAGTATTCGGAAAGACCAAAGTAGTTAATCCACCCTTGGATATAAAGTCGCAGTTCGCGGTACCGACGATGCATCGAAATACCCCAAGAGCGTTTCGTCAAACGACGAACACGATGCTTGAAGTCCTTCAGTGCTTGTTCAGACCAGCGAACTTTCTTTCCTCGAAACGTAAACCCCAAGAAGTGAAGATCGTTGGTTTTCACCACGCGACTCTTCGCTTCATTAACGACAAGTTTTAGTTTCTTGATCAGAAAGCGCGACACCCATGCCATGACACGATGCCCTGCTGATGTTGATTTCACACAAATGGTGAAGTCATCAGCATAACGGGAAAAGTGTAGCTGCTGAGTTTCCAAGCGTTTATCCAGATCATCCAACAAAATGTTCGCCAGTAACGGTGACAAGGGCCCACCTTGCGGTACACCCTCCTCTGTTGGATGGCGTCTCCCCTTGATTATTACGCCTGCTCGCAGGTATCGGCCGATAAGTTTGAGCAAACCCTTATCGACGATGAAGCGACGAAGTCGATTCATCAGCAAGTCGTGGTCAACGCGGTCGAAGAATTTCGATAAGTCCACGTCCACCGCGATCCGGTAACCTTCTTCAATAAAGCCTTTGATCTGCCGGACGGCTCCGTGGGCATTGCGCCCTGGTCGAAAGCCGTGGCTGGCCGTTGAGAAGGTGGGATCGATGAGTGGGGTTAACACCTGGGCAATGGCTTGCTGTATGACGCGGTCGTTGACGGTGGGTACGCCCAACAAACGGACACCGCCCGTCGGTTTGGGAATCTCCACCCGTCGTACCGGCTGCGGCATATAGTAGCCACGTTCCAGGGCTCGACGCGCCGCGGCCCAGTGTTGTTTGGCCCATTGAGGATAATCCTCAATGGTGATGCCATCGACACCGGGGGCCCCTTTGTTCCTTCGCACTTGCTTCCAGGCCGTGTGAAGGTTCGCGGGTGACAGGACGCGTTTCAGTAGATCATTGTTCAAGGCTGGCTGCTGATTCCTATCGCCCGAGGACAACTTCACGTTTGGCACGTGCTGCGCGGTCCCGGAGACAGGATAGGGTCCTCCTTGGTTGACGTTCAGGCCTTCATCTTCAATCACATCCTATGACCTCCAACTACTATGCCGTCTGCTGACTTCTGCCCCATCACCCGCACCATTGCTGATGAAAGCGCTGTTCTTGCGAACCGCACGTGAGACAGACCTCCCCAGATAAGAACATGAACTGTCGATGCACAACCGCTGCATTTACCTTAATCCTCGAACCTGTGGACTTCGTTATC
>CAZXZI010000042.1:0-22313 GCA_964645165.1 uncultured Ectothiorhodospiraceae bacterium | reverse complement strand
TTCTTCCAATCTACCGATGGCACGGTATCCGTTATGAAATGCGGAAAGGGCTTTGCTGATTGCGATGGCCGGCCCACCAACGGCTGTGAAACGGATCTTATGTCGGACAATGACCATTGCGGCAGTTGTGGTAATGCCTGTGCGTCATCAGAGATGTGTGGTTTGGGTTTTTGCTAGCCTGCTATTTTGTTAATTCAGCTCGTCGGCAATGCCGTGATTCCCTTTCACGTTTTTAATCTTCGGTATGTTCATGTGTTTCACTTTGACGTGTTTCATCGTCTGCAGGTGATCTGAAACCACATCCCAGATGGGTTTTCCCTGTGCATTCTTGTTCACACTGCCCAACCGGCCACCTTGTATTTTTTGTTGGCCAGCATTTTTACCGCCCACTTCCATGTCGCTGATGCGTTTACCTTTGGGCACGGTGGGGTCGATGCTGTAGTCCAGCCCACCCACGCGCACCATATCTCCACCCTGCTGGTAGTAGGGGTCGACATTGAAGCGGTTGTCGGCGATATCCTCAAGTATTTCCCTGATAGTGGCGCCGCTCATTTCATTTAGCGTGGTGGCGGGGTAGGTGATGGCAGTCTGCGACATCACGTCTTCCGTGGTAGTCGGCTGCCCGGGCAAAATATTGGTGCCCCAGCGGAAGCCAGGCGAAAAGGCGATTTCTGCGTTCTTTTCCCGAAACAGGGCATCGAGGATGAGTTGATCGAAAGTGCCGTTGAAGGTGCCACGCCAGTGATGCGACTGGCCATCTTAAGGTCAATATCCATGCCGTTGTGGGACAATATCACCACCACTTGCGCGCCCTCATCGCGAGCCTGATCTACCATGGACTGTGCCCGTTCCTCATTGATGCCGAACTGCCAGTTGGCCACCATGTATCGAGGATTGGCGATGGGGGGTGTAAGGGAAGGCCTGGCCGATGATGGCGACTCGGATGCCATTTACTTCCTTGATGACGTAGGGATCGAAGATGGGATCCTCAAACTCATAGTCCACGACATTTTGCGTCACGAAGTTGAGTTTGCCCGCAAAGTCATTTTCGATGACCTCCTTTACGCGATCCATGCCGTAAGTGAACTCCCAGTGGGCCGTCATCACATCCACGCCCATCAGTAATGAGGCATCGATCATATCCTGAGCGTTTGTCCACAGTGCGGTGGCCGAACCCTGCCAGGTATCACCGCTGTCCAGCAACAACGAGCCAGGACGACTGGCGCGCATTTGTTTCACTAGCGTGGCTATGCAGGGGAAGCCGCCCATAGCGCCATATTTTCTCGCCAGTTCGGAGAAGTTCATATAGGCCAGCGCGTAAGCCTCTGGGGAGTTGCGGGGGATGTTGAATTTTTCCAGGAAATATTTGCCCACCAGATGGGGTATTTCGCCGGTCATGGCGCCGGTGCCGATATGGGTATCGGGCTCACGGTAGTAAATCGGTAATAGCTGTGCGTGGCAGTCGGTGTAGTGCAGCAGCGAGACATTGCCAAAGGGGTGAATATCGTAGAGGTTTTTTGCTTCTTTTGAGCTGGGGTTGAGGCCCCCATGGGCCAGACCATTTCGCCAGAAACCGGCGGCATAAGCCGTGGAAAGCATTTGTAGAAATTCACGGCGAGATAAGTTCATTTTTGTTCCTGAGTGGCAATGGGCAACATAATGAAATATAGAGGTAACTCAGGGGGTTACCTTAAGAAACTTTCTTTTTGTAGTGGCTCTCCACCAAGGATGACTCCCGGTCGGTGGTGGCATGTGAGGCGGATGCTCGAATAATCGATGCTGGGCCAATGTAACTGCCATGGCTCACCGAAACTTTGGGTCAGTGGCACAGAGTGGGTACTGGGATATTGCTAAGGTGCTGAGGTTAGCGGTGGGGAAATTGTTTTAATGCGAAGTTAGATTCTCTGCGCTCAGTGTTTAAAGACTAGCCCGCGCGGCCATAATATCTTCCCGGGTCAACATGCCCACCAGTTTACGTTTGTCGTCCACCACCGGCAGGTGATGGATGTGGTGCTGATTGAATAGCCTCAGCTTGTCGGCGAGGCGCTCATCCTGGCGGGCTGAAATCACCGGGCTGGTCATGATTTGCCCCACCACTTCGGCCTTATTCGATTCAAACCCCTGCGTGCGCTGGCGTAACTGGGCAAGGCGCTCGGCCATGCTGTGAGATTCGGGCAGCGGCTCATCAGCGCTGTCACTGGCCAGGTGCACAAAGTTGCTCACGGTAATCATGCCAATAACGTGCTGGAAATTATCCACCACCGGCAGGCCGCGGATGTTGTGCCGTTCAAACAGGTGCCAGGCTTCTTCCAGCTCCGTGCCGTATTGCACCGACAACGCAGGCTGTGACATCACCGCTTCGCAGCGCAGCTCGCCAAACCCCTGGCTGTGGGACTGCTGCAGCGCGCGGGCGTAAATTTCATGCAGATCGTGCTGGCTGATGTCGATGAAGGTATCCATCTCAGTTACAGCGCGGTGCAGGTCTTCCTGATCAAAAGGGGCGGCGGTGGCCAGCCATTCCTCGTCGCTGCGTTGCCAGTTGTGATCAAGTGAAGTGGCGGGTTCATCAATGTGCTGGTTAATGCCCGCCAGCCGCCAGTAAACCAGCGTTACCGCCAACATGATGACCACGTTGAGCAGTACCGGTGAGAGCACGTACTGGTATCCCAGCGACTGAATCGATTCGCCACCCAGCACCGCCATTAATGCCGCAGCGCCGCCCGGCGGATGCAGGCAACGCAAATAATGCATAGCGATAATGGCACCCGCCACGGCGCAGGCGGTGGCCAGTGGCAGCGGTGAAATCCATTGAGCACTGGTAACGCCCACCAGAGCCGAGACAAGATGACCACCAGCAAAGGCCCAGGGCGTCGACAGACGGCTGCTGGGCACCACGAACAACAGCACGGCAGAGGCACCCACCGAGGCCACCATAAAGGGTAAGTCGCTGCCGCTGAGGGTGAATTGGCTGGCCAAGGTCACCAAGGCAATGGCTACCAGTGCCGCGCTGGCTGAGAGCAGGATGCGTTTATGGGTCAGGTCGGTCTGCGGAGCAAACCAGTGAGCAAGGGAGGACGGAAGGGACATGTTTTGTGCGTTGTCGGTCTCGAGAAGAGTGAGGCCTTAAAGTTTATCTCGAATACCACTTTGAAGGTAGGTGCATCTCTGGGCTTATGGTGATGCATAAAAAAAGGCGGAATACCCGCTGAGGTATTCCGCCTTTTTGATGGTATAGAGGCGCTTAAAAAGTCACGCCCACGGCATTCAAACCACCGTCGTCATCTTCTTCGTAATTCACCATCAGGCTGCCGGCAAACCCTTTCAGCCCAGTGATGATCTCCTGGGTGGCCACGAAGGTAATTGGGCCGCTGGATTGGGCGTCACGAATGGTAAAGGTGTGCTTGGATGCGTCCACTGACACGAGCTGACCCATATGAGTGGCTGGGCCCATGCCATCGCAGGCCAGTACTGCGCCGGAGGCCAATAGAGCGCCCATCAATAAAATACCGCTGAATAGAATCCGCTTAAACATAATGTATTTCTCCTTTGGCTACGTGGTGTGGGATACGGCTAAACCGATACAGCTGGTCAATATTTGCTCCCAGATTATGGGCGCGCTTTAGCAGACTCGCAAGTCCCCGCCAACAGCTGTTTTGTAGTCGATTTTGTGACGGCGTTCACACTTCTGTCATGTTCAGTTTTTATGATGACGCCGATAGAAAAAGTGAAAAGGATGTCCGGGCAGGGGAACCCTGCCGCCCGACGTTAACGTCTACAGGATGATAGACCGAAAAATAAAAATATCGGAGATATCGCGGTGAAAATAGAAAAACTGGAACGTGCGTTGCACCACATGTCGAATAAAGCGCTGATGAAATTTGTGAAGCGTTGCGTATGCCGCACCCTGCCGGGTGTAAATGATGTGAATGGGGAATCACGCGAGGCGCTGGATATGGTGTATGTGGAATGCAGCCGTCGCGGGAAAGAGCGACTCTATGATACGGCCTATGCCACGGTGACCCACCATCCCGAGCGTTGCGATATTTAGAACCGATATTGACAACGAAAAGTGCGATGGACTGAAGGCTAGGCCTGAGTGGGTAAGCCGGATGGTTGACCCGAGTCTTAATTCTTAACGCTGAGTCCTGATCAGTTTCAGCCCGTCGGCTTGCCACGCAGTAATCCCTTCGCTTCTTCCAATAAAAATTGTTGGAACGCCTGCGCCACCGTGGACAGGCGCTTGCCCTTGCGATGCATCACGTACCAGTGGCGCATGATGGGAAAATCCTCTACATCTAGAATAACGAGTTTGTTCAGCGCCAGCTCCATTTCCAGCGTATCCCGCGATAGCAGTCCCAAACCCAGCCCCGCTTGCACCGATTGTTTGATGGCCTCATTACTAGCGATTTCCATGCCGGTATTGAGTTGCACCTCGTGCTGAGCGAAAAACCGCTCGATGGCACTGCGGGTGCCGGAACCCCTTTCGCGAGTCAGGAACACCTCGTCTTCCAGCCGCTTGAGGGGGATATTTTTTTGCCTGGCTAGCACGTGATCCGGTGATGCGACGATGACCAGTGGGTTCTCCATAAAGGTACCTGCGTCCAGGTTAGCCCCCTCGGGCGGCTGTCCCATCACCACCAGATCCACCTGATTTTCCGATAGTTGTTCCAGCAGGGTTTTGCGATTGGTGACGTCCAGGGTGACGGTGATGCCGGGAAAGCGCGCGTGAAACGTACCCAGCAGGGTGGGCACAAAATAGTTGGCAGTGGAGGCCACGGAAATGGTTAAACGCCCCTGGTGAGCGCCTTTGAGCCCATCAATTACCTCGCCGGCCTCGGTCAGCAATTGCCCAATGGAGCGGCTATAATGGTAAATTTCCCGACCTGCTTCCGTCAGATAGATTTGTTTGCCCAGTTTCTCAAACAGAGGCAGACCGACATTTTCCTCCAGCTGTTTGATTTGCATGGACACCGCTGGCTGGCTCAAGTGCAGTTCCTCCGCCGCCTTGCGGAAGCTCAGCAGGCGGGCGGTGGCTTCAAAGACTTGGAGTTGGCGGATGGTGAGGTGCATGAGAATGGCCTGTGTGGCTAGCAAAGGTTGATAGTTAAGTAATAGCTTATCGATATCATCAATATAATTTAGTTTTAATTATGGGTCAGCTTGGGTAAGGTTAGCAACCCTTTCGGGAGAGCCGTTAACCACGGTTCTGATTATTCGCCAGGATCGAGATTCTGGCGATACCCCTGAAACCGAATTTTTACTATTTTGTTTTTAACTATCTGTTTTCTAAATACAGGAGATTGAAATGGATCAATCAGCACGTTATTCAGACTTGAGCTTGAACGAAGAAAACCTGATTGCCGACGGCAAACATATCTTGGTGGCCTACACCATGACCCCTGCTGATGGCCACGGCTACCTGGAAACTGCTTCTCACTTTTCGGCAGAGTCTTCCACCGGTACTAATGTTGAGGTGTCCACCACGGATGACTTCACCAAGGGTGTGGATGCGTTGGTCTATGAGATCGACGAAGCCAACGGCATCATGAAGATTGCCTACCCCAACGAATTATTCGATCGTAATGTGATCGATGGTCGTGCGATGATTGTTTCCTTCCTGACACTGGCCATTGGTAACAACCAGGGCATGGGTGATGTTGCCTGTGCGCAAATGTTTGATTTCTACGTGCCACCGAAAATGTTGCAGTTATTCGATGGCCCGGCGATGGATATCTCTGATCTGTGGCGTATTCTGGGTCGCCCAATGGAAAATGGCGGCTACATTGCCGGCACGATCATCAAGCCTAAATTAGGTCTGCGTCCCGAGCCTTTCGCCGATGCGGCTTACCAATTCTGGTTAGGTGGTGACTTCATCAAGAATGATGAGCCTCAAGGTAACCAAGTTTTCTGTCCGCTGAAAAAAGTAATGCCTCTGGTGGCAGACGCCATGGCGCGTGCGCAGGATGAAACGGGGGAAGCTAAATTGTTCTCCATGAACATCACCGCGGACGATTACCACGAAATGTGCGCCCGTGCGGATTACGCATTGGAAACATTTGGCGAGAACGCTGCGCATGTTGCCTTCCTGGTAGACGGTTATGTGGGTGGCCCTGGCATGGTGACAACGGCTCGTCGTCAATATCCTAGCCAGTATTTGCATTACCATCGTGCCGGTCACGGAGCGATCACTTCACCTTCTTCGAAGCGTGGTTACACCGCCTATATTCTTGCCAAGATGTCACGTCTGATGGGTGCTTCCGGTATCCACGTCGGCACCATGGGCTACGGTAAAATGGAAGGTGGTCAGGAAGACAAGATCATTGCTTACATGATTGAACGTGATGAGTGTCAGGGTCCGGTCTACTACCAAAAATGGTATGGCATGAAACCCACAACGCCAATCATTTCTGGTGGCATGAACGCACTGCGCCTGCCAGGCTTCTTCGAGAACCTGGGCCATGGCAACGTGATTAACACCTCCGGTGGTGGTGCTTACGGTCATATCGATTCTCCTGCAGATGGTGCAAAATCGTTGCATCAAGCATTTGATTGCTGGAAGCAAGGTGCTGATCCTATCGAATACGCAAAAGAGCACAAAGAATTTGCTCGCGCTTTCGAATCATTCCCGGGTGATGCCGATAAGATCTTCCCAGGTTGGAGAGAAAAATTGGGCGTGCACAAGTAGGCTTGATCGTCAGGTCAATGCAAAACTTGTTACGTTCAGTAGCATAAGCAGTGCAAGAAGCCCTCGCCGATTGGTGAGGGCTTTTTTTTCCCTAAGGGAAAGAGTACCCAACTCATTTAGTTTGTTCTTTTGACCAGGGATGGTCTTATACCCTTAGGGCACAAGTGCCGTGGAGCACATGGGCAGATAAATGCTCGAGCATAATCTGCATTTCCCACATCCATGTCGGTCATGTGCGGGAGCAGCGTCTTCCAGCAAGGTAGACTCTTGAATTATCAACAAGAACTAAGAGCAATTAAACCTGATAACACAGACGGTGAAAACGATGACTAACAGCAACCAGTACAAAATCGAAAACGAACCCTATTACGAAGCACAGAGCAACGAAGTTGCGCTTTATGAAGCGGCTTATACCGCACGCTTGCCGGTAATGATTAAAGGACCGACAGGTTGTGGTAAATCTCGATTCGTTGAACATATGGCTTGGAAACTAGGCAAGCCGTTAATCACTGTGGCTTGTAATGAAGACATGACCGCTTCAGATTTGGTGGGGCGTTATTTGTTGGATGCTAACGGTACGCGTTGGTTGGACGGCCCGCTTACTGTGGCTGCTCGCGTCGGCGCCATTTGTTATCTCGATGAAATCGTCGAAGCGCGACAGGATACTACCGTGGTGATCCATCCGTTAACCGATCATCGCCGTCAATTGCCGCTGGATAAAAAAGGCGAGCTCATCGATGCGCATCCAGACTTCCAATTGGTGATTTCCTACAACCCGGGTTATCAAAGTTTAATGAAGGATTTAAAGCAATCCACCAAACAGCGATTCAGTGCGCTGGATTTTGATTACCCCGATACCAAAACGGAAATCACGATTGTTGCCAAAGAAGCCAATGTGGATGAAGACATGGCAAGCAAGTTGGTGAAGATTGCGCATGTTGCACGTAACCTGAAAGGCCACGGTCTGGACGAAGGTATCTCCACCCGCCTGTTGGTATACGCCGCCAACTTGATGGCTAACGGTATCGCTGCGCCGGATGCTTGCCGTATGGCAATGGTGCGCCCGATTACCGATGATGCAGATATTCGTAGTACGCTGGATCATGCCATTGATGCGGTGTTTACATAATGTTGGCTACTATTTAACGTTAGTTGGTAAAACGTATGAATATCAATGAAAACGAACTGGCCGTCTTCCGAGAACAACTGAAATGTGGTTTCAAAGATCTGGATGAGGTCTTTGGTGACTGCATGGAAGAGGCACTTGCCTGTCTTTCAGAGCAGGGTGTTAAAGATTATATCGAAGGCGCTTCGCTGGTCTGCATGATTGGTCGTGGTTTTGAACCGGTGCTGGTGTACCTGGAAGAAATGCCGCAGGTTGCGGCATCGTTAGGCGAAGGCACGTTGTCGCTGGTGTCTCAGACCGTATGGAAGATGTCGCGTTCACCCAACGGTAAAGCGATCCCGCCATTCGTGCAAACCATTGCTGAAGCGGCGCGCAGATTGGGTAGTGAAAAATCACTACAAAATTATATCGACTTGTTGCTCGACATGATGGAACGCACCACGGGCTCTATTCATGGCTTTCACACCACTATCCCCAGCCCGGGTCTACCGGAGTTGTTGAATCAGATTCCCTGTTTGCTGAGTCAGCTTTCTTTGGAAGGTCTTAAAAGCTGGATCGATTACGGTATTCGAAATTACGAAACGCACCCAGACCGGCAAAAAGATTATTTTTCTCTGCAGTCCGCTGACAGTCGCGCCATTTTGCAGCGTGAACGCCACGGCACTTTGTTTATCGACAATGAACGCAAGTTGGATTTGTACATGAAGGCTTTGTGGGAAGAGAAGCCGTACTTGATGCCGTACTCAAACGCCTTTGACGAGTTAAGAAAACCGTTGCCCTATTACGATGCCTTGGGGATGCGCGTGCCGGATGTGTACGACGACAGTGAAGGTGACTCTGGTTTTGCAGTAAAGGGCATCAATCGCTATCGTGCGCTGCTGGCGCATATGGCAGCACATCAACGCTGGTCATCAAAAATCATTGCCGATAATTACAGCCCGTTTCAACGTGTTGCTATTGAGTTGCTCGAAGACTGTCGCGTGGAATATTTGGCTATGCGCGAGTATCCGGGCTTGCGAAAACTATTTATCGCCCTGCATCCACGACCCGAGGAGAACGCCTGCAAGCCGGAAGAAGAGTCTTGTATTCGGCACCGTTTAGCGATGTTGTCCCTCGCTATTCTTGACGAGGCGCATGGTTATAAAAACGAAGATATTTTGGAGTTCACTGCACGGTTTTACGAATTGATGGAGGGCGTTGAGCAACCGGAAGACACAACGCCTGCTGATGTGGCGAAGATCGCGGTGTCGTTTATTGCGCGCACGCGTCGTCAGGCAGATCAATCGCCAAAGATGCACTTCACCGACACAGAAGTGGATTATCGTGATGATAATCGTCACATGTGGATGTATATCGAAGAAAGCGATGATGAGGAAATGTTTGATCAGGAGCGTAAAACTCAGGAAGCCGAAGAGGACAAAGGTCTGCCACCGCGTCATTATCCTGAGTGGGATTACAATACCAAAACTTACCGTCCTGATTGGGTGAGTCTCTATGAAAGTTTGCATCCGCAAGGCAATGCGGCAGACATCAATAAGTTATTAGACAAACATGCGGCGTTGGCTAAGCGTCTAAAACAAATTCTCGAACTACTCAAACCGCAACATTATGTTCGTGTACGATATCAAGAAGAAGGCAGTGAGCTGGATCTGGATGTAGCGATTCGTTCATTGATTGATTTCAAAAGCGGCAGCATGCCAGACCCCCGTATTAATATGAGTCACAAACATGATGGGCGCGATATCGCCGTCATGTTGCTGTTGGATCTTTCGGCGTCATTGGCGGATAAAGCGGAAGGTAGTGAGCAAACAATTCTTGAGTTGAGTCAGGAAGCGGTTGCGTTGTTAGGTTGGTCCATTGACCGGCTTGGCGATAAGTTTGCGATAGCAGGCTTTTCGTCAAACACGCGCCACGAAGTGCGTTATCAACACATCAAAGGTTACAGCGAACAGTGGAATGATGAAGTGAAGGGTCGACTGGCGGCGATGGAGGCGGGCTACTCTACGCGCATGGGGGCAGCATTACGTCATGCGGCACACTACCTTGGCGCGCAAAAAGCGGATAAAAAGTTGTTGTTGGTACTTACCGATGGTGAGCCGTCGGATATCGATGTGAGTGATGACCGGTTGCTCATTGAAGATGCGCACAAAGCAGTGCAGGAACTGGATCGGCAAGGCATTCACACCCATTGCGTGAATCTTGATCCGCAGGCCGATGAATACGTCACCGATATCTTTGGTCGTAATTATACGGTAATCGATCACGTCGAACGACTGCCAGAAAAGCTGCCGCAGCTGTTTGTTGCGCTCACGAAATAGGGATTGAAAATGGTTAGCAAGAATGCCGCAGGCAATCGAGAAACCATTATTGATTTTATTCGTCATGGTGAACCACAAGGCGGTCACCGTTTTCGTGGCAGTTCCATTGATGATGCGCTAAGCGATAAAGGTTGGGCGCAAATGCGTTCCACGGTGGCTGATGCCTGTCCCTGGGCGCGCGTCATTTCATCACCGCTATTACGTTGTCTTACCTTTGCCAATGAGCTCAGTCGGCGACATGGTCTTCCTTTGACTGTGGATGATCGTTTGAAGGAAGTCGGTTTTGGTCACTGGGAAGGCTATACCCGTGAACAGCTTCAGGCGCGTGATTTGCAGCAATACCAAGCATTTTATGCTGACCCCGTAAATCGCCGGCCGCCGGGTGCCGAGCGACTGGACGTTTTTTTCGCTCGGGTGTCTGCAGCGCTAAACACAATAGTGACAGATTTTACTGGTCAGCATGTGTTAGTGGTGGCGCATGCTGGGGTGATTCGCGCAGCTGTGGCGCATGGGTTGGAGATTCCGCTGGCGGCTACCTATCGCATCCAAGTGGTCAATGCGGGACTTACTCGGATGTGTAGCAGTGTGGGAGGTTACCGCTTGGAGTTTCTTAATCGTCGCAACCTGTAATGCATTTCATTGCACCAGCGATGTCACCTTTGGCCAGTTCCAATGAGGTTATGAAGGCTGCCGGCCTTCTTCTTGCCTTCCAATCCCAGTTTCCCTTTGAGAGCGTTAATCCTGTTTGACTGGCTCCCCCAGGCTTTCAGGTAGCTGGGTAGCATAAGCACTGTGCAGTTCTTTAAGCTGCGTTTTTACGTTGAGTCTTGAGATTGTCAGGAGAATTAAATATCTGTGCGCGTTAGCTTTGTTGACTTTGCCATATTACTCGGATGAGACCAGATAAGGTCATGGGGTCAAAAGGTTTTGGTATTATGTCGACAGCGCCAATGGATTTGAAATAGTCTATTTCATGAGGTTGGACTTTTGCGGTCATAAAAATCGCTGCGGTGTCAGCGAACGCAGGTATTTTGCGTAACGCTTGCAAGGTACTGGGGCCATCCATGCCGGGCATCATGACGTCCAGCAAAATCAGCTCTGGTGAAAATGCTTCCGCTACCGCTAATGCCTCCTCGCCACTAGAGCATATTTCGAGCGTAAATCCGCCCACGCTTTCTAAGGCAATTTTTGCTACGGCTTGGATGTCTGGTTCATCTTCAACGTAAAGAATACGGTTGAGTTCGCTCATGATTTTTGTCCGATTGTAAATGGTGACGTATAGCTCAAGGAAAAATAACCTTTCAATATTATTTTCAAAATGTCAGCAAGCCTCTGATAGTGTGGGTAATTCAATATAAAAACTGGTTCCGGCTTCTGCTTGCGTATAAAATCTTAAATCCTCATTGTGATATTCAATAAAAGCTTTTTGTGCGTGAAGCCAGGCTATGTGCAACGGTGTTCCACTCCAGCGCTTGCCTTCGTGTAGTTCGGGTGAATCTCTCCACTCATCTTTCCCATGAATGGCTTGCGCGGATTGCAAAGCGTTACTGCGGGACGTAAAAAGCATCATCTTGGGTGTTATCGGCAGCTTGTTCCGGGAAATTTAGGATTTTCAATAACAAGGTTGAAGGTATGAATATTGAGTTCATGTGTGACACAAGCCTGTTTTGGAGGATGTTGCGGATGACATCGTGTTGCCTGTGTGGAAGACATGGGTAGGCAAAGGGGTATTTGAGCCAGGGATTTCAAGAGGCGCATCGACAGCAGATTGCGAGTCTTTAGAAATAACTCATCGGCAGGAAGGGCGAGATTAATTATTTTTCTGGATCTCTAACAGGGTGGTGTGCAACCAGGTATTGGCAGACTGGTAATCCATGAATATTTTGATTGGCTTTTTTTTAATTGCAGAAATGAAGAAATTTTGAGTTTCTACCAACATGCGTGATCTTGCGGAATGAACGACAATCGCAAGAGCGGCGATATTGTCATAATTGGCGAGAATAGACATTGCCTCAAAGGACAGTGAATAGGAGTTTACGCGATTGGAAAGCATGCCGAATGGCATATTGATGACCTCGTCTGCCATCTCAGTGAGCTGAGTTGCCATCGCGGCGTCAACATCTACACCTTCGGCAATTTCAAGCTCAACGATGCCGTCATCGCGATACTTTATGCCGCAGAAGTCGAGTGTATATTCTTTTATAAGCTTCATGTTGTTGGTTTCGTATATTTGCTTTAAGTGTAGCAAATGCTTGGGCGCCGAATATTTGTATTCAAGTCCGAACCCGGTTTGCTGACTAAAATATAGCGTCATTATTCCATTGAAATAACCTTAGATTATTTCATGATATATATCGTTGATATTGATTGGACAGTGCTAATCCACAGAAAGTGACAAATGCCGTAAAATGACTTCGCCCTGCTAAAGTAAAGGCTTTGGCGGTGCAGTGGCAATTACGGCTGTGCGCGACCTTTTTCACATTCACAATTAGAAATGGCACGGGAACCAAAAGCATTGAAAATGATTCGAAGTAGGGTGAGTTGGCGTATTGTCTGCGTAACGGCGATCTTGCTGTTGTCGGCCTGTGGTGAGGGAGGTGAAATTGGCGGCATGCCGGTTCCTGTCGCGCCGAAACATCAGTTTGATGCGGCACAGTTGGCTCTGGGCAAGCAGACCTTCATACGGCATTGTGCGCAGTGTCATGGTGAGCAGGCGCAGGGTAGCGATCACTGGCGCAAGCGCGATGCCAATGGTCAATATCCAGCACCACCACTGAATGGTTCGGGGCATGCCTGGCATCATTCCACAGAGGTGCTGACAGGGATGATTCTTGAGGGCAGCCCAGAGAAACAAGGCATCATGCCAGCCTGGAAAGGGAAACTCAGCGAAGAAAAAATTGATGCGATCATCGTCTGGTTTCAGTCCAAATGGCCGAAGCCGGTGTATGATGCATGGTTTGAAATGCAGCAGCGTGGTCGGTAAATCCGAAGCGCTAATTCATCGTAAGGAGAAAATCATGTACGGATTTCATGTCAGTGTTGCCGGTAGTTTTGATGAAGTGATTGGTAAAGCCACTGAGGCTTTGAAGGCAGAGGGTTTTGGCGTGCTTACTACCATCGATGTGAAGGCGGCGCTAAAAGAAAAAATTGATGTCGATCGACGCCCCTACACTATCCTGGGCGCTTGTAATCCAGCGTTGGCCAATCAGGCCATTAATGCTGAACCAGATATCG
The DNA here is from genome assembly GCA_964645165.1 of uncultured Ectothiorhodospiraceae bacterium. Lineage (GTDB taxonomy): Bacteria > Pseudomonadota > Gammaproteobacteria > SZUA-152 > SZUA-152 > SZUA-152. The sequence continues at coordinate 8,950 of CAZXZI010000042.1, read as the reverse complement.
GATTGTTGTTACCGTGCAATGTGCTGGTGCGCGAAGAGGAAGATGATTCGATCACTGTGGCCTTTATGGATCCTGCCGCCGTATTGGGTTTGGTGGAAGGCGATGATGTCGCTCCCCTGGCCTTGGAAGTACGTGGCAAATTAGAGCGTGTGCGGGACTTGCTGAGTGCGACGTAGTCAGAGTCCTGCCCTTAACCATCTTGCAAGCTGTCATCATTCGGCAGGCCGAGACAGTCTTCCAAATGTGCTTCCAGGGTTGTGCGCAACATGGCCTGGATTTTGGCAATAAGTACTTGACGGTCGAAAGGTTTGTGCATGTATTCGGTGACGCCGGCATTAATGGCATCCAGCACGCTGTCTTTGTCGGATCGTGCAGTGAGCATTAAAAAGGGAATGCTCGCAAGCCGATCCGTTTCGCGCACATTTTTTAATAATTCTTCACCCGTCATTGAAGGCATGTTCCAATCGGAGATGATCAGGTCAAACTCTTGTGCCTGCACCGCTTGCCAAGCGGATTCGCCATCTTTGACCATGGTGAGTTCGCACTCGCACGAGGTGCTGGCAATGGTTTTAATGGCCAGGGAAATGGCGTAGTCATCTTCGGCAATCAAGATTTTTTTATGTATGCTCATAGTTACTGATCCTTCAGTGCGTCGGTGAGTTGTTGTTTGGTGACCAAGCCTTTCTCGACAAGGATTTCACCCAGCCTTTTCTTTTCTTCCTGTTCTGCAGGCAACAATAGATGAAATGTTGAACCTTTCCCGGGTTTGCTGTCCACCCACATTTTTCCATGGTAGTGCTGGACTATTTGTAGACAAATTGTGAGCCCCAATCCCGTGCCACTCTGTTCGCGAGTTTGTGAGGTATCCACCTGGTGGAACCGTTCGAAGACTTTGCTGAGTTGATCCTTGGGAATACCTTGGCCACTGTCGGTAATACTTAATTCAAACATGGCGTGCGATGGCGGCAGGCCGATGAGATCGGTAATTTGGATCGCCATGCGCGCCTGCGCGGCAGTATCATCTTCGGCTTGAGCATCTTCGTTGATAGTGATGATGGGGAGTGCAGAAAACTGATCCCAAATTTGGTCGATGGCTTCAGTGCCTGCGTCTCGGCGACTTTGACTATCGACAATGAGTAAATCAATTTGGCCGCCAGCATGGTTCAAGTGCTCCAGCGCAAGATTGCTGTCCGCAAGGGTAATGATGTTTGCGTGCAGTGACTGGGCGGCTAGTTCCGTATTTTTTATAATGTTGGCGTCATGGCTTAGTAGCAGAATGTGCGCCCAACGTTCGTTGCATGTCAGACTGATCTTGGCGCCACCCTGGTCGGTGAATTTGAGGGCGTTGGAAAACAGGTTATAAATTACCTGCTGAAGTTTATCGGGGTCAGTGACCACAATGGCACTGTCTAGCTGGCAATCTAGTTCGATGCTTAGATTTTTCTTAGTATAGGTTGGGCTAAAAAACTCTACGGCGTCTTGAGTGATGTTGGCTAAATCGATTTTTTGCATACCCCAATGCATTTTGCCCGCCTCGATTTTTTGCAAATCCAGCAGGTCGGAAATCAGTCGGCTGAGTCGATCACTTTCATTGTTGATGATGTCGAGAAAATGATTGCGTTCTTCAGCTGGCAGACTGTCGAGATCGTCGCGCAGGATTTCAGCAAAGGATTTGATAGCGGTGAGCGGTGTGCGCAGCTCGTGGGAAACGATGGAGACCAGGTCGGTCATGGACTGGTTGAGATCACCCAGAGTAGCATTTGCCTCGGCGAGCTCAGTATTCTGAATTTCCAGGCGTTTGTATAAGGCATGTGTTTGTAAGTGGTTACGAATGCGTGACAGTAGTTCGGTGCGGTCGATGGGCTTGGTAATAAAATCTTTGGCGCCGGCATTCAACGCATTGCGGCGTACGGATTGTCCGTCCAATGCCGTGATCACGATGATGTTCAGGCTTTTATCGGGAAACTGGGTTTGCAGAGCCTCCATCACCGCAAAGCCATCCATTTCAGGCATGTTGAGGTCGAGCAAAATCAGGTCAGGCTGCAGGTCTCGATAGAGAGCGGTGACCTCGGTGGGGTCAGTGGTGGTAGCAGTCTCGGTGTAGCCTTCGCGCCGTAGGATGCGCTTTAGCAATTCCACGTTCTGTAGCTCATCGTCAACGATGAGAATGGGGGATTTTTCGAGAATGGTGTCCGGCAGCATGTGGTGATCTGTACAGTTGTGACGGGGATTGATGATTAGCCGCCGGTATGGCGGGAGATCAGTCTCCCTGTAAATGCTTGTATGTCCTGCGTTAGATAGCGGCAGAATGTATGTGGGCTTTAGTGGCCTGTTCGTCTGCACAGGCGATCTGTTAAACTTTAGTGTCTATTCTTAGTCAATAAAATGACCTGCCGCTAGACACACCGAGGATTCCCATGCCCGAATATCGCTCCCGCACTACCACCCACGGCCGCAACATGGCTGGCGCCCGCGCCCTGTGGCGCGCCACAGGCATGAAAGACGGCGATTTCGACAAACCCATCATCGCCATCGCCAACTCCTTTACCCAGTTTGTGCCGGGTCATGTGCATCTCAAAGACATGGGTCAATTGGTGGCGCGTGAGGTTGAAAAAGCCGGTGGCGTGGCGAAAGAATTCAATACTATTGCGGTGGATGACGGTATCGCCATGGGCCACGGCGGCATGCTGTATTCGCTGCCCTCACGTGAGATCATCGCCGATTCGGTGGAGTACATGGTCAACGCCCATTGTGCCGATGCGCTGGTGTGCATTTCCAATTGCGACAAAATTACGCCAGGAATGTTGAATGCGGCGATGCGCCTGAATATTCCCACGGTGTTCGTCTCTGGCGGGCCGATGGAGTCTGGCAAGTCGGTGATCGACGGTCAGGAGGTGCACCTGGATTTGGTGGACGCCATGGTTTCCGCCGTCGATCCCAAGGCCAGCGATGAGACCGTGATACAGATGGAGCGCTCCGCCTGCCCGACCTGCGGTTCCTGCTCCGGCATGTTCACCGCCAATTCCATGAATTGTTTGACCGAGGCGTTGGGTCTGTCCTTGCCGGGCAATGGCTCGATGCTGGCGACGCACGCCGACCGCGAGCGCCTGTTCAAGGAAGCGGGGCATTTGATCGTAGACATCGCCCGCGCCTGGTATGAGCGCGACGACGCCTCGGTGTTGCCGCGGAGTGTGGCCAATTTTGCTGCTTTCGAAAATGCCATGTGCCTGGACATCGCCATGGGTGGTTCCACCAACACGATTTTGCATTTGCTGGCCGCTGCGCAGGAAGGTGAGGTGCCGTTCACCATGGACGACATTGACCGCCTGTCGCGCAAAGTGCCGCACCTGTGCAAGGTGGCGCCGTCCACGCAGAAATATCACATGGAAGACGTGCACCGTGCCGGTGGTGTGATGGCCATCCTCGGCGAACTGGATCGTGGCGGCCTACTCAACAACGAATCACCGTTGATTCATGCCGGCAGTTTGAAAAAGGCATTGGAACAGTGGGACGTGATGCAAACCAGCAATGAAAAGGTGAAGACCTTTTTTCGTGCCGGACCCGGTAATGTGCCCACGCAAACCGCGTTCAGTCAGGACAAGCGCTGGCCAGATCTCGACACTGACCGCGAGAACGGGTGCATTCATAATATCGAAAATGCCTTCAGTACCGAAGGCGGGCTGGCCGTGTTGTACGGCAACATCGCAGAAGACGGCTGCGTGGTGAAGACCGCGGGCGTGGATGAATCCATTCTCAAATTTTCAGGCCCTGCACGTATTTTCGAAAGCCAGGATGCCGCAGTGGAAGGCATTCTCGGCGACAAGATCGTTGCCGGTGACGTGGTGATTATTCGCTACGAGGGCCCGCGCGGAGGCCCAGGCATGCAGGAGATGCTGTACCCCACGAGTTACATCAAGTCGAAGGGACTGGGCAAGGCCTGCGCCCTGCTCACCGACGGGCGTTTTTCCGGTGGCACCTCCGGCCTGTCTATCGGCCACGCCTCACCCGAGGCTGCCGAGGGCGGTGCGATTGGACTGGTGGAGGAAGGCGATACCATCGAGATCGACATCCCTGGAAGGACGATTCGCGTGGCCGTGTCCAATGAGGAACTGGCAAAGCGTCGTGCGGCGATGGATGCCAGGGGTGCTAAAGGGTGGAAACCCGTGAATCGGGATCGCCAGGTGTCGGCGGCGTTGAAGGCCTATGCGGCGTTGACTACTTCTGCATCACGGGGTGCAGTAAGGGATGTTTCCCAGCTTGATAAATAGTCTCTAGCGTCTAGGAACTAGGGAAAGCTGTTCCTAGCGCCTAGTCCCTAGCAACTCGATACTACTTTTAAAGCGCTCACCAGCTCGATTTCTTGCGTGGTTTCAGTCGCGGCGCTATCAAGCCAATGATGATACCCAGGATAATCACCCCGGCGCCGTTGAGAAACCAGTCACGGTCGGAGCTGTCCCCCAGCATCTGATTTTCCTGCAGTAGAAGTTCGTGCTCGCTTTCCAGTTTCAGCAGCTCTTTTTTCAGGCGCTGATTTTCGTTTTCCAGCTTCAGCGGTTTGGCGGCGACGCGACGTAGGTGTTTAAGCTCGTCAATTTGTTTTTTGTTGGCGCGGGACAATTTGTTCTTTTGTTGACTCAGCGTGCTCTCTTTGCCTTGCAGGGCGGAGAGGTCAGTTTTGAGTTGGGCATTTTCTTTCTCGGCGGCGGATAGTTTTTGCAAGGCACTGGCCAGGCGTAGTTTGGCGGTGGGCTTGCCGGTGATGTACTGATTGAGCACCCAGCCTTCGGTACCGTCGGGCCCTCGCGCCTTGCTGTATTTCTCGCCGGTCTCGAGTATTTCAAGCTTGGTGTTGCTGGGCCAGGTGCGTAACACCTGATGCTGGGTGCTTTGTCCTGAACGCATGGTGATGATCAGGTTATCGATGACGTAGCGAACTTCAGCATTGACGTTGCTGGTTAGACTGCTCATGGCCAGCAGGGTGAATGCAGGAAGCAAGACAGGGAAAAAGCGATATTTTTTAATCATGACAGTTTTTATGGTGCGATTGGCGCACCTTTACTCCTACTCTTTACAGGGTTGACGATATTCTGGTGACGGAGTCCACAGCGCCCACACAGAATATTATTGTTGAGCCCCTTGTTGAAACTTTGTTGAGGCGAGGCCATATTTTTACGGGTAATTGTTATCAGATCAGTCACTTGTGAGCCGATCATACTCCATTGTGGCAAGACCTGAAATGCCTGCTGCGAGGGCAGAGTTGCGGGTAGACGTCCGTATTTACCCGTGGGTTCCATATTGTTCAAAATGACAGCGTGGAATTGACGCGGGGGGTTGGATTGATATACTTGACCGCCAGCTTTTGGGGGCGTGACGACGAGATAGGGCCACATTGGGTGTTGAGAGGTATTTAATGCACCTCCATTACGAAACAAGAGCCTTTCGTTGCGGGAACATTTAGACAAAATTCGAATGATATTAAAGGGAATCGGTCGATGATAAAAAGAATCGGTATGTTTGCAGCGCTTGTTGCCATTATGGCAATGGCGTTTGCGGGGGGCGTGAGCGCGGAAACCACCATCGCTGGTGGCATGAAAGTGGGTGAAGGTGATGCGAAGGCCGGCAAAACCAAGTCTGAGCTGTGTCAGGGCTGTCATGGGGCGGAAGGTATCAGTGTTGATCCAACCACGTTCCCTAATCTAGCGGGACAGTTTGCAGGTTATATCTTCAAACAGGTACAAGACTTCCAGTTAGGCAACCGTCAGAATGACACCATGAGCGCCATGGCAGCCACCGTGACCAGCCGTCAGGATTTGAAAGATATTGCCACCTATTTTGCCAGCCGCAAGCAAATGAAGGGCAAGCCTTCTGGTAGTAAAGCGGCTAAGAAAGGATCTCGGATCTTTCAAAGCGGGAATAAGAAATTAGGCACTTACGGTGCTTGTATCCGTTGCCACGGTAAAAATGGCAAAGGTAAGTCCAAAACCATTTCATTATTTCCTGTGATTGGCGGCCAGCAAAAAGCCTACATCATTAAACAGCTGAAGGATCTGAAATCCGGTAAACGGGCGAATGATCCTGCAGGTATGATGGGCATGGTGGCTAAAGGTCTTAGTGATAAAGAGATTGAGGCTGTAGCGGATTACGTGTCTGGTTTGTAAAACGACTGAGCTTGAAAACGAAAAACGCGCTGCCTGTTAAAGGGCGGCGCGTTTTTTTTGGTTTTCTGTGACGGCTAGCAAGGGACACGTTTCGAAGTTTACGTTCAGTAGTCTCTGGGAATCTGTTGGACCTAAGCATTTGAAACGAAAATGATGGGTGGCGAATTCAATCAGTTTATCTTCTGAGGAGAATAGTCCAGCTATCTGATGAAGGGTATAAGCTGAGTTAGTCGTCATCCAGGGATTTGCAGCCAAACAGTGTTAAACCCGACGAACTCCTAGCCCATCAAAAATTCCAGGAGAGCCTTTTGAGAATGCAGGCGGTTTTCCGCCTCGTCCCACACCACGCTTTGTACGCCATCGATCACCTCTGCGGCCACTTCTTCGCCGCGATGGGCGGGCAGGCAGTGCATAAATAGCGTATCGTCTTTGGCCAGTGCCATCAGTTCCGGGGTGACCTGATAATCGGCAAATATGGCTTCACGTGCCGCCTGTTCTTCTTCCTGCCCCATGCTTGCCCACACGTCGGTAACGATTAAATCGGCATTTTGCACCGCAGCGCGAGGCGATTCGGCTAGTGCTGCGTGGCCTTCTCCGTCAGCGAGAATCTTAGCGTCGGGCAAATAGCCTTTCGGGCTGGCTATTTGCAGTTGGAAATCAAACTGTCTGGCAGCGTTGATGTAGGAGTGACACATGTTGTTACCATCGCCAATCCATACCACGGTTTTGCCCGCGATGTCGCCACGATGTTCGAAGTAGGTCTGCATGTCAGCTAGCAACTGGCAGGGATGGTATTCATTGGTGAGTGCATTGATCACTGGCACCTGCGAGTGCGCGGCAAAGCGTTCGATGATGTCCTGCTCAAAGGTGCGAATCATTACCGCATCCACCATGCGCGATAAAACCCGCGCGGAATCTTCGATGGGTTCGCCGCGACCGAGTTGGGTATCTTTTGAGGACAGAAAAATCGCGTGACCGCCAAACTGTGCCATGCCGGTTTCAAAGGAGACACGGGTACGGGTGGAGGATTTTTCAAACACCATGCCTAGCACTTGGTTTTTCAGCGGCTCAAAAATCTCACCGGCCCTTTGCTTGGCCTTTAGTGCGATGGCGCGTTGAATCAGGCTGCGTAGTTCATCGCGGCTGAGATCGTTAAGGGTGAGAAAATGTCGTACCGTCATGATGTTAAAACGCCTTAGGCTAAATAGGTTTTGATCAGTGTGCTGAGCTTGCTCACCAGTTCGCTGGCTTGTTCATCGCTCATCACCAGCGGCGGCAGTAGGCGCACCACGTTGCCTGCGGTAACGTTAATCAGCAGACCGTCATTCAGTGCCAATGACACCAGTTCGCCACAGTCTTGCGCCAATTCGATGGCCAGCAGTAGACCTTTGCCGCGAATTTCGCGGATGCCGTCGAGGTCTGCTAATTGCTCACTAAATTTCGTTAGCAGTGTCGCGCCCAAGGTGGCGGCGCGCGCACAAAGATTATTTTGCTCGATGGTCTCGATAACGCTCAAGGCTACACGACAGACCAGCGGATTACCGCCATAAGTGGAGCCGTGATTACCGGGCTGGAAGGCCAGTGCCGCCGCACCGCGTGCCAAGCAGGCACCGATGGGCACGCCGTTGCCCAGCGCCTTGGCAACAGTCATCACATCCGGTGTGGCGATATTTTGTGATTGGTGTGCAAACCACTGGTATGCAAACCAATGTCCAGTGCGGCCCATGCCGGTCTGGATTTCGTCCAGCATCATCAGCCAGTTGTTGTCGTCGCACAGCGCACGAATGCCCGGCAGATAATCATCGGCTGGAATCTGAATTCCGCCTTCGCCCTGTACCGGTTCCACCAGCACGGCCACCACGTTGTGATTGTTCTTCGCCACCGCGGCAATGGCCTCGAGATCGTTGTACGGCACTCGCAGGAAACCACTCACCAGCGGCTCAAAACCAGCCTGCACCTTGCGGTTGCCGGTGGCACTTAATGTCGCCAGGGTACGACCGTGGAAGCTGCCCTCCATCACCACGATGGTGGGATTCTTGATGCCCTGCGCGTGGCCGTGAAGCCGTGCAATTTTGATCGCTGCTTCGTTGGCCTCGGCACCGGAGTTGCTGAAAAAGGCGCGTTCCATTCCGGCCAGTGCGGTGAGTTTTTCGGCCAGCGCTTGTTGATGAGCAATGCCGTAAATGTTAGAGGTGTGCACGAGCTGGCTGGCCTGCTGACAAATCGCTTCGGTTACCGCAGGGTGGGCATGCCCCAGTCCGCAGACAGCGATGCCGCTGAGCGCGTCGAGGTAGCGCTTGCCCTCGGTGTCCCACAGCCACACACCGTCACCTTTTTCGAAGGTCACGGGCAGTGGTGCATAATTGTTCATCAGTGCGTCAGACATTGTTTGTCACTCATTTGGGATTGCTTTGAGCCTTACAGCAAAAGCAAATAGCCCCAAAACAAAAAGGCAGTCCCTCAATAGAGACTGCCGTTCAATCTTGGAACAAAATTCTATCCATAAAACCGGGGTGAGGCAACCGGTGAGAGAGTAAAGCCGGGCGGCTCAAGGGGGAATAAAAAAAGGCTCGGAAGAACCGAGCCCTTTTCGTAGGACGTTTTTAGCTGAAAAGTGGCGAGATTTACATTACACCGTGTGATTGCGCAGCCATGAACCATAAGAGGGGAATCGATAGCAGCGTGTTAGTGCGTGAAGCCAATAGTGCTGTACGTTTAGCCTTGCCGATTTCGTCTGCAGTGGCTTCTACCATGCCCAGAATCTTCTTCTGGTTGGGCCAAATCAGACCCCA
>CAZXZI010000041.1:0-22811 GCA_964645165.1 uncultured Ectothiorhodospiraceae bacterium | reverse complement strand
CTGTTTGCGGGTGATGGTGAGCGGGTTGAGATCACCCACAAGGCATCTAGCCGCATGACTTTTGCCGGGGGCGCTGTGCGCGCTGCACAATGGCTGGCAGGGCGCGAAGCTGGGCTTTACGATATGCAAGATGTGCTTGGGCTGTAACCAGGCAAGCCTGCTTAATCAGGCGTGACGGAACGAACCTTTCCGCTGCGTTAATTCCGCCGTTAAAAATCCCGTTGCCAAAAAAGCGGCGAGGCAGGCGTTACACTCTACACCTAGATCTGTTACTCCCCCAGACTCGTGTCGTGACTATTTTGATGATACTGGGTAGCCAGCAGATTCAATGCGTCTGTGAAGGGAACCGTGCCTGTTTTTCTTATAATATCGGTGCCTTCTTCGCTGGTGGCAAAGGTGATAAAGCCATTGACCAGTGGGTTTGTTTCCACCATTTTCGTCACTAGATAGAGAGGTCGGTAAAGAATGTACGAGCCATCTTTGATTGTTTCAAAGTTGGGTTTCACACCATGAACTTTCAGCATCTTAACGTCACGTCGCCGAGCACTGCTGATGCCGCTTGCGGTAAAGGCATTAAGGTTTTTTTCAACGGCGCGCTCCGCCGGTCCACTGGATTTCACAACGTGCGCCTTGCGAGTGAATTTTTTTTCACTGTCAAGAAACACTAATTCCCGCAGGGTCTGCCCCACACCGGAGATAGGGCTTTTCCGTACATACAATTTCAGGGGTAGGTTTTTGCCGCCCAATTGTTTCCAGTTGGTGATCTTGCCATCATAAATATCACGCACTTGTTTGAGGGTAATATTGTTTAGTGGGTTGCTTTTATTAACAATAAAAACAATGGCATCCCAGGCCAGGGGAATTTGTTTCACATAGCGTTCTTTGCTGTTGAACTCTAGCGTGGAACGGCAGGCGCCGCCGATGTTGATTTTTCCATTTTGCACATCACGAATCCCCCGGGTTGCGCCACCTCCCTGGAGTTCGATGGCAACGCCAGATTTTTTTTCATACGCCGCGGCAAGTTCCTTCATAAAGGCTTTTTTGGTGATGCCACAACCTGCCCAAATCAGACCTTCTGACTTATTTGTGATGGTTTTAACGGCGGCCTGAGAGTAAGCAGCAGGAAATGCTACAAAGATAATAGTGATGGCCAGCAAACGATTAAAAGCGCTCATTACAGTCCCTCGATAATTTCTATTGTTGATAACAATATACAATATATTGAATGGAGTAAGGTATCAGCTTCACAGGTTTGCAACATTTTTTCCATAAAGAGCATCATTTTATCACGCATAGCTATATGGACTAGGTTAATGTTGGCTGAATCGGATTAGCGCAATAAGCACCCCAATCCCGGAATTCCGCACCACTTATCGTCTGCGGATGTGTTGACCGATGTAGACGATTGTAAGCCCAATCGAGTAAACTACACGCGTTCGGTCAACTGCGAACACGATTGACAAATAACAGGCGGGAAGGGCGAGGTTTCGTCCCTCCCGTTTTGTGCATCTACACTTTGAGTACATCGCCGATGAGTGCGTGCATCTGCGGATGGTTTCTGCTTCGCAACAGAGGAAATAAGATTGAGAAATCCGGCGTTATTGGCTCTGGAGGATGGTAGCTGCTTTTGGGGTGAGTCTATTGGCATCAATGGTCACACCGTCGGTGAAGTGGTCTTCAATACCGCGATTTCCGGCTATCAGGAAATACTCACCGATCCATCCTATTGCCGCCAGATTATTACGCTGACCTATCCTCATATTGGCAATGTTGGCACCACGGCGGAAGATGAAGAATCCGCCGCAATTCATGCCAGTGGCCTGGTGATTCGGGACTTACCACTGTTGGCGAGCAACTGGCGCAGCGAGGTTTCGCTAGAAGATTACCTGTCGAGCAAAAATGTCGTCGCCATTGCCAACATCGATACCCGTGCACTAACCCGCCTGCTGCGTGAGAAAGGCGCGCAGGCCGGTTGCATTATGGCCGGGGAGAATATCGATAAGCAGGCCGCCATTGCTGCGGCTAAGGGCTTCCCCGGTTTGCAGGGAATGGATCTCGCCAAAGCAGTGACCACCACGGAAAGTTACTCGTGGGCACAGGGCAGCTGGACACTGGCTGAAGGTTTACCGGCGGACAGCACAGCGTTGCCGCATCATGTTGTCGCTTACGATTTCGGCGTTAAACGCAACATCCTGCGCATGCTGGTGGATCGCGGTTGTCGCCTCACTGTGGTGCCGGCGCAAACGCCTGCCACCGAGGTGCTGGCGTTGAAACCCGATGGCGTGTTTCTCTCCAACGGCCCTGGTGATCCCGAACCCTGCGAATATGCACTGGCGGCAATCCCGGAAATTCTGGACAGCGGTGTGCCGTTGTTTGGTATCTGCCTCGGCCATCAATTGCTGTCGCTGGCCAGTGGTGCAAAGACGGTGAAAATGAAGTTTGGCCACCACGGTGCCAATCACCCGGTGCAGGATCTGGCGGGCGGGCAGGTGATGATCACCAGTCAGAATCACGGTTTCGCCGTGGATGAAGGTTCCTTGCCAGAAAATTTGCGAGCCACGCACCGTTCCTTGTTTGACGGATCGTTGCAAGGCGTGGAACGTACCGATAAACCGGCATTCAGTTTTCAGGGACATCCTGAAGCGAGCCCCGGACCTCACGATGTTGCTCCGTTGTTCGACCGCTTTATTGACCTCATTAACGAATCAGCACAATAAAAGGAAAAAGGCATGCCACTTTCACACCATCCATTAGTCAAGGAATTTCCTGAACACAAGGACGCTATCCATCGCCTGAAAATGGAGAATGCGCACTTCCAAGCGCTGATGGAAAAATACGAAGAACTGGATAAACATATTTTTCGCATCGAAGACGGTAGTGAACCCAGCGAAGATACCGTTGTCGAGCAACTGAAAAAAGAACGCCTGGCCTTAAAAGATCAAGCACTGCAAATGCTTAAAGCCAATTGATTCATAGTTAACGTTAGAAGAATTCATGCCAAAACGTACCGACCTAAAAAGCATCCTTATCATTGGCGCCGGCCCGATTGTTATCGGTCAGGCGTGTGAATTTGATTATTCTGGCGCGCAAGCCTGTAAGGCGCTGCGGGAAGAAGGCTATCGCGTCATCCTGGTGAATTCCAATCCGGCCACCATCATGACCGACCCGGAAATGGCCGACGCGACGTACATCGAACCCATCACCTGGAAGACGGTTGCCAATATTATTGAACGTGAGCGACCCGATGCTGTGCTACCTACCATGGGCGGACAAACTGCGTTGAACTGCGCGCTGGATCTGGTGCGTCACGGTGTGCTGGAAAAATTCGGCGTGGAAATGATCGGTGCAGATCGAGATGCCATCGACAAAGCCGAAGATCGTGATCGCTTTAAAAAGGCCATGGAAAAAATTGGCCTCGACATGCCGCGTGCGGCTGTTGCGCACAGTCTGGAAGAGGCTTGGCAGGTGCAAGCGCAGGTCGGCTATCCCACCGTGATTCGTCCATCGTTCACTATGGGCGGTAGCGGTGGCGGTATTGCTTACAACAAAGAAGAGTTTGTTGAAATTTGCGAACGTGGACTGGACCTTTCGCCCACCAAAGAATTGCTGGTGGAAGAATCTATTCTTGGCTGGAAAGAATACGAGATGGAGGTGGTGCGAGACCGCAAGGACAACTGCATCATTATTTGTTCCATCGAAAACCTCGATCCGATGGGCATTCACACGGGCGATTCGATCACGGTTGCACCGGCGCAAACGCTGACCGACAAAGAATATCAAATCATGCGCAACGCTTCATTGGCCGTGTTGCGTGAAATCGGCGTCGATACCGGCGGATCTAATGTGCAATTTGCCATTGAGCCCGAAACTGGCCGAATGATTATTATTGAAATGAATCCTCGTGTGTCACGCTCTTCCGCGTTGGCTTCAAAAGCAACGGGTTTCCCCATTGCCAAAATCGCCGCCAAGCTTGCGGTGGGTTATACGCTAGATGAATTACAAAATGACATTACCGGCGGTGCCACGCCTTCGTCGTTTGAACCCACTATCGATTACGTGGTTACCAAGGTACCGCGCTTTACCTTCGAAAAATTTCCGAAAGCAGATTCACGCCTCACTACGCAAATGAAATCCGTGGGTGAAGTGATGGCCATTGGCCGTACATTCCAGGAGTCATTGCAAAAAGCCTTACGTGGTTTGGAAGTGGGTGTCGATGGTTTAAGCCCGGTGATGGATATTGAAGCCGATGATGCCATGGAAATTCTCAAGCGCGAGTTAAGCACGCCACGGGATCAACGTCTGTGGTATGTGGGTGATGCCTTCCGTGCCGGCATGTCGTTGGACTCTCTGTATTCACTGACTAAAATTGACCCCTGGTTTTTGGTGCAGATTGAAGAAATCATAAAACTGGAAGTAGAGGTTCGTGAACAGGGCATGGCCGCAATGGACAAGGCGCGTGTGTTTTTTCTAAAGCGCAAAGGTTTTTCTGATAGCCGTCTCGCCGATTTGTTGGGCATGGCTGAAGCTGATTTTCGTGCGCACCGGCATTCGTTGAATGTTCGGCCGGTATACAAACGGGTAGATACTTGTGCGGCCGAGTTCTCAACCGACACGGCGTACATGTATTCCACTTACGAACAGGAATGTGAAGCGCAGCCGACCGATAAAGAAAAAATCATGGTGCTGGGTGGCGGGCCGAATCGCATTGGCCAGGGTATCGAGTTTGATTACTGTTGTGTGCATGCGGCCTTAGCGCTGCGAGATGATGGTTATGAAACCATTATGGTCAACTGTAATCCTGAGACGGTATCGACGGATTATGACACCTCCGATCGGCTCTACTTTGAATCGTTAACGTTGGAAGATGTGCTCGAGTTGGTGCATCTGGAAAAACCGAAAGGTGTGGTGGTGCAGTACGGCGGCCAAACGCCGCTGAAACTGGCGCGTGCGCTGGAAGCGGCTGGTGCGCCGATTATTGGTACCTCACCCGATGCCATTGATTTGGCAGAAGACCGTGAACGTTTCCAACAGCTTGTGCAGAAACTCGGTTTCAAACAACCGCCAAACCATACAGCGCGTGACCCGGAACAGGCCGTTAAGTTAGCGGCTGAAATTGGCTATCCACTCGTAGTTAGGCCGTCGTATGTGTTGGGCGGTCGGGCAATGGAAATTGTTTACAAAGAAAGCGAGTTGAAACGTTACATGCGCGAAGCGGTAAAAGTGTCTAATGACTCGCCGGTGTTGCTGGATCGTTTTCTTGATGATGCCATCGAAGTGGATATCGATGCCATTTGTGATGGGAAAGACGTTGTCGTCGGCGCAATCATGCAACACATTGAACAGGCTGGTGTACATTCCGGTGATTCCGCTTGTTCGTTGCCACCGTACAGTTTGTCTGATGAAGTGCAGGTGCGCATGCGTGCCATGGCTAGCGAATTGGCTTTGGCACTAAACGTGGTGGGCCTGATGAATGCACAGTTTGCCATTAAAGGCGATGATATTTATATCATCGAAGTGAACCCACGCGGTTCACGTACGGTGCCGTTTGTTTCCAAAGCCACTAGTCTGCCGCTGGCAAAAATTGCCGCTCGTTGCATGGCGGGTAAGTCACTTGCAGAACAAGGCATCACCGGCGAGGTGATTCCAGATTATTATTCGGTGAAAGAAGCGGTGTTTCCCTTTAATAAATTCCCGGGAATTGACCCGATCCTTGGGCCGGAAATGAAGTCTACCGGTGAAGTGATGGGTGTGGGCAAAGATTTTGGTGAGGCCTTCGCGAAGGCCTTGTTGGGTGCGGGGGTTACGCTGCCTTCAGAAGGTGCGGCATTTGTTAGTGTGCGTGATGCTGACAAAACCGGCGCCGTTGGCGTGGCTGAAAAGTTGCTTGCGCTGGGTTTTGATGTGGTGGCGACTCATGGCACCGCCAAGGTATTGCGTGATGCCGGGGTAAAGTGCTCAATGGTGCACAAGGTGGGAGAGGGGCGGCCGCACATTGTGGACATGATCAAAAATGATGAAATCAGTCTTATTGTAAATACCACTGAGGGTACCCAGGCCGTTGCTGATTCTGGCACAATCCGCAGTAATGCGTTACAACACAAGGTCACTTACACGACGACACTGGCGGGCGCGGAGGCCATGTGCCTCGCTATGGCACAGGGAGAGAGTTCAGTGGTTAACCGCTTACAGGATTTGCATCAGGAGACGGGGAAATGATGGGGAAGGTACCTTTAACGGCACAGGGCGCAGAAAAAATGCGCGAGGAATTGCGTGAGCTGAAAAATGTGGTACGGCCACGCATCATCGCGGCGATTGCCACCGCGCGCGAGCACGGCGATCTTAAAGAAAATGCGGAATACCATGCGGCGCGCGAGCAGCAAAGTTTTGCGGAAGGCCGAATTGCGGATCTTGGTGGCAAGCTGAGCAATGCGCAGATTATTGATATCACTGAAATTAAGCCTTCCGGTAAAATTATTTTTGGTGTGACGGTGGATTTGGTGGAAGAAGAAACTGGCAACGAAGTCACTTATCAGATTGTGGGTGAAGACGAGGCCGATATTAAGGTGGGCAAGATTTCTGTGACTTCGCCCATCGCTCGCGCACTCATCGGCAAAGAAGAAGGCGATATCGCCGAAGTGCAGGCGCCGGGCGGCACCAAAGAATACGAAATCATTTCAGTGAAACATCTCTAATCATGCTTGGTATCTCCCGGGCGTGTTGGTGGGCGGGTGCCGAACGCGTTGCGCTGACGTTTTGGGTAGGCGGTTTGTGGATTGCCGGTTATGTGGTGGCACCCAGTCTTTTCGCCACTCTGGATGACCGTCAGCTGGCGGGTCGCCTGGCCGGGCAGGTGTTTCAAATCGTAAGTTATATCGGATTGACGGTAGCTGCGGGGCTTTTGTTTTCCATTATCCTGAAAAAACACTGCGGCTGGTGGAAAGACAGTCGCGCGCGAATTTTGTTGGTGATGTTTGTGATGGTGGCGCTGACTGTCGGCGTGTTGCAACCAATGATGCAGGAGTTGAAATTGCTCGGCATTACGCCTGGTAGCAATCTGGCAGCGCAGTTCGGCAAATTACACGGTATTTCGTCGTTTCTGCATTTACTGCTGAGCCTGTTGGGACTTTGGCTGGTGGCAACCGGGTTTCGTGAATCGGCAAAAATCCCGGACTGAGGTTGCTTGGGCGGCTACTTGGGCAGCTTGATTGTGGGCTGTTTGGCGGGACGGTAGAGCACGGCAATGTGGCCGATGGTGTTGACCAGCTCGCTGCTCGATTTTTTGCACAGGCTTTCTGCCATTTGCTGGCGAGCGTCACGATCTATGCCGCTGATGCGCACTTTGATGAGTTCGTGATGAGCCAGCCGCGCGTCAAGCTCGCTGAGCACACCTTCGGTAACGCCGCTATTGCCAATCATCACCACTGGCTTGAGCTCATGTGAAAGTCCACGAAGGTATTTATTTTGCTTGTTTGTCAGTGACATAGTTAACTATTCTTGAATTAAGATTAAATTGCAGTTTTCAAAATGCGGCAGGATTGAAGCCAGCATTATGTTGAGGTAAAAGTGTCAAACCGCGTTCCGGAAAACTCCATCCCAACAAGCCAGCGCAAGGGATTCAGTGTGGCTGCCAGCCCATTTAATGGCATTAAACTCGAGCTAGGTATCTGCGTCATTTTGGGTGCGGTGTTGTGGCTGGGCGCGGATTTTATCACAGCAAGCGATGGGACACAGCTACTGATGTTACTGGCCTACGGTCTGTTGGCGGCAATCTGGTTAGTGTTGCGTACTCGAGCAGTATTGCGAGGCTGCGAGGCGGGGCAGTCTTCATCATGAAACGCAGCAATAGTAGTCAAAACTGGTTGCGACGTCATTTTAATGACCATTACGTCAAAGAAGCCCAAAAAGCAGGGTACCGTTCGCGGGCGGTGTTTAAGCTGCTGGAAATTCAGGAAAAGGACCGGGTGATCCGCCCAGGACAGGTGGTGGTGGATCTGGGTGCTGCCCCCGGTGGCTGGTCACAGATTGCCGCACCTATTGTAGGAAAAAAGGGTGAGGTGATCGCCATGGACATCCTGCCCATGGAGCCACTCGAAGGCGTAACCTTCATTGAAGGCGATTTTACGGAACAGGATGTGCATGATCAGCTGGTGACGACGATAAATGGACGTTCGGTAGACCTTGTAATGTCAGATATCGCCCCCAACATCAGTGGTATGCGCGCGGTGGATCAGCCAAGGGCGATGTATCTTGCTGAATTGTCACTGGATTTTGCACAGGGTACGTTGAAGCCCGGCGGTGATTTTCTTACCAAGGTATTTCAGGGAGAAGGATTTGATCCCTATTTGCTGGCGTTGCGACAATCGTTCAGCAAAGTGGTGATTCGCAAACCGAAGGCCTCACGGCCTAAATCGCGGGAAGTGTATATATTGGCGCGAGGGTTTAAAGCATAAGTTTGTTGCAGGGAACGGCTTGAATTTATGACATTGGCGTTTGAAATTCGGCGCTTTTTAAGGTACTAAATACTTAACTATTTACGAGTGTGCGCACAGCGCGGAGTTGAGCTGGCACTCACAGCAGACAGATTGAGGTTATCCACTTGAATGACTTAGCAAAGAACCTGATTTTATGGGTCGTTATCGCCATCGTTTTGGTGTCGGTATTTAACAATTTCGGGCCGCGTCCCACGTCGGCTAAATCCATGGATTATTCTGAGTTCGTGGGTGCGGTGAAACAGGGCTCGGTGACCAAGGTGGAAATCGCTGGGCGCACTATTCATGGCATGACATCGAACGGCGATCGTTTCACAACTTACAGTCCCGATGATCCCGGCCTGATTGCCGACCTGCTCAATAGCGGCGTGATTATCAATGCCAAGCCGCCGGAACAGCAGGGCATGTTGATGCAGATCTTCATTTCCTGGTTCCCCATGTTATTGCTGATCGCCGTGTGGATTTTCTTCATGCGCCAGATGCAAGGTGGCGGTGGCGGTGGCCGTGGAGCCATGTCATTCGGTAAAAGCAAGGCGCGGTTGCTGGGGGAAGATCAGGTCAAAGTGACCTTCGCGGATGTTGCTGGCGTGGAAGAAGCTAAAGAAGAAGTGGCCGAGTTGGTGGAGTTCCTCAGCGATCCGGGCAAGTTCCAAAAGTTTGGTGGCAAGATTCCGAGCGGCGTATTGCTGGTGGGCTCGCCAGGTACGGGTAAAACATTGTTGGCCAAGGCCATCGCCGGCGAAGCCAAGGTACCGTTTTTCACCATCTCCGGTTCGGACTTCGTGGAAATGTTTGTCGGTGTTGGCGCTTCGCGTGTGCGTGACATGTTCGAGCAGGCCAAAAAACATTCACCGTGCATCATCTTTATCGATGAAATCGATGCCGTGGGTCGCCATCGTGGCGCGGGCCTGGGTGGCGGGCATGATGAACGCGAACAAACGCTGAACCAATTATTGGTGGAAATGGACGGCTTTGAAGGCACCGAAGGCGTGATCGTCATTGCTGCCACTAACCGTCCCGATGTGCTGGATCCGGCTCTTCTGCGCCCCGGTCGTTTTGACCGTCAGGTGGTGGTTAGTCTGCCCGATGTACGCGGTCGTGAGCAAATTCTCAAGGTACACATGCGCAAGGTGCCACTTGCCGATGACGTGAAGCCGAGCATCATTGCTCGAGGAACCCCCGGGTTTTCGGGTGCTGATTTGGCCAATCTGGTCAACGAAGCAGCCTTGTTTGCTGCGCGTGGCAACGGCAAATTAGTGAACATGACGAACTTTGAAAAGGCCAAGGACAAAATCATGATGGGCGCGGAGCGCAAGTCCATGGTGATGGATGAAGACGAGAAAAAACTTACGGCGTACCATGAGGCCGGTCATGCCATCGTGGGGCTGAATGTGCCCTCGCATGATCCAGTCTACAAGGTCACGATCATCCCGCGGGGGCGTGCTCTGGGCGTGACCATGTTCTTGCCGGAGGGGGATCGTTACAGTTACAGCAAAGAGCGACTGGAAAGTCAGATCACTAGTATGTTTGGTGGGCGTATCGCTGAAGAGCAGGTGTTTGGCCATGACTCTGTGACTACTGGTGCCTCTAACGATATTCAGCGTGCCACGGAAATTGCCCGTAACATGGTAACCAAGTGGGGGCTATCTGAAAAATTGGGCCCGCTGACCTACATGGAAGAAGAAGGCGAGGTTTTCCTTGGGCATTCTGTTGCACAAAACAAACATATTTCTGATGAGACCGCGCATATTATCGATGAAGAGATTCGTGTCATCATCGATAAAAATTATCAGCGTGCAGAAAATATCCTCACTAAGCATCGTGATAAATTAAATGATATGGCCGATGCCTTAATGAAGTTTGAAACTATCGATCAGGATCAGATTGCCGATATCATGGCGGGAAAACCTCCTCGCCCACCTGCAGATTGGGATGATGAAGACAGTAATGATAACCGTCCCACCGACAGTAGTGCGAAGGTCGACAATAAGGAAAATAAATCGGGCGACAGCACCATTGGCGGCCCTGCAGGCGAGCACTAAACTACGACAGTAAATGTTTCACGGCTCGATATTGAGCAGATGATTGATTTGCTGAATTGCAATGGTAAGTTGTTGGATATTTCAACGGCTACGCCGCCCAAGGTGATGGGCATCCTCAATGTGACCCCCGATTCCTTTTCGGACGGGGGTCTTTTTCTGTCCGCAGAAAAGGCACTACAGCAAGCGCGTCGCATGGTGCTGGAAGGTGTGGCCATTATAGATGTAGGAGGCGAGTCCACCCGACCGGGCGCGGCGGCGGTTAGCGTACAAGAAGAGCTTGATAGGGTCATTCCGGTTATTGAATCGATTCATCAGGAATGTGATGTCATTATCTCAATCGATACCAGCAAACCTGACATCATGCGTGAATCGGTGAAAGTGGGTGTGGGAATGATTAACGATGTGCGCGCATTGCGAGAGCCGGGAGCAATGGAAGCTGCAAGTGATATGGCAGTGCCAGTGTGCTTGATGCACATGTTGGGTGAGCCACGCACCATGCAGGAAAACCCGGAATATGCCGATGTGGTGCAAACGGTAAAATTATTTTTGCAGGAACGTATTTCAGCCTGTGAAGCCGTGGGTCTCGAAGCGCTATTGATTGATCCGGGTTTTGGCTTTGGCAAAACAGTTAAGCACAATTTGCAGATAGTGAATCGTTTAGCCGAGTTTACAGGACTACAAAAACCTATTTTGATGGGTGTATCCCGTAAGTCCAGCATCGGCGTATTGTTGAACAGACCCGCAAACGAACGCTTGGCCGGCAGCATTGCCATGGCAACCCTGTGTTGCCAGAATGGTGCAAACATAATTCGTACACACGATGTGGCTGCGACGGTGGATGCAGTAAAAATTTATCATGCAGTATTCTCATGCTGTTAATGATGTAGTGCAGTAAGGAAACAAGCAATGAAGAAAAAATATTTTGGCACTGATGGAATACGCGGCACGGTGGGTGAAGGCGTAATCAATCCCGAATTTGTTTTGAAGCTGGGTTGGGCGGTGGGTCGTGTTTTGTCAAAGGGTGGCTCGGGCAAAGTACTCATCGGCAAAGATACGCGTATTTCTGGTTATATGTTTGAGAGTGCCCTGGAGGCAGGGTTGGCTGCAGCGGGCATCGACAGTTTATTGCTGGGACCAATGCCCACACCCGCAATTGCTTATTTAACACGTACCTTTCATGCCGATGCCGGTATCGTGATCAGCGCATCACATAATCCGTTTCAGGATAATGGACTCAAGTTTTTTTCGTCGCAGGGCACCAAGTTGTCTGACGACATTGAGTTAGCCATTGAAGCCGAGATGGAAAAAGGCATGCAATGTGTTGAATCATCAAAATTGGGCAAGGCCGAACGCGTCGGAGATGCTGCAGGACGTTACATTGAGTTTTGTAAAAGTACGGTGCCATCCAGTTTAAGCTTGAAGGGAATGAGCATCGTGGTGGATTGTGCGCATGGCGCAACGTATCACATCGGCCCTAGTGTCCTGTCTGAATTGGGTGCTGAGGTGATTGCCATCGGTGTTGAACCGGACGGTCTAAACATTAATGACGAAGTGGGTTCCACCAACCCGGCAGGGCTTCAGCAAGCGGTGCTGGAACACAGTGCTAATTTGGGTATCGCTCTGGATGGCGACGGCGATCGCCTGATCATGGTCGATCACAAGGGCGAAATTGTTGACGGTGACGAGCTGCTGTACATCATTGCCCGCTCGCGGCTTAACGAAGGTAGTTTACAAGGTGCGGTGGTGGGTACCTTGATGAGTAATCTGGGCTTGGAAGTAGCTTTGCAGCGGGATGGTATTGATTTCAAACGTGCCAAGGTGGGAGATCGCTACGTGATGGAACTGCTCAAAAATGGGGGCTGGAATTTGGGTGGTGAATCCTCCGGGCACCTTATTTGCCTGGATCGTACCTCCACGGGTGACGGTATTGTGGCGGCCTTGCAAGTGTTGTGCGCCGTGAATCGCACCGGCCTGAGCTTGCATGAGCTGAAATCTGGGATGAGTAAATTTCCTCAGTGCATGGAAAATGTCCGGGTCAGCGGCAAAGTGGATATTGAGGGCTCTGATTCCATTCAACTGGCAATACGTGAGGCCGAGGACGAGTTGGGTAGTCGCGGTAGAGTATTGCTGCGCCCCTCCGGCACTGAGCCACTGGTGCGCGTGATGGTAGAAGGCGAAGATGCCGCCCAGGTCACGCAAATGACCTCACGTCTCGCGCAGGTGGTCAAAACAGCACTTTCTAGCTAAATTCGCTGATCTTCCAGGCATGTAGGACATTCCGGTTTGTCTTTTGTACGCTAGACGGTTAAGCTTTGCGCCCTGATTTTTGGCTGATTTTCGAAGGAAATCAGCCTGTAAAATGTCGAATATAGGCGTGGCCAAGCGCGACGTCGGTAGATAGCAATAAAAAGGAAGCAAAGCATATGCGTCAAACACTGGTTGCCGGCAACTGGAAAATGAATGGTTCACAGGACGCCAACCAGCGACTGCTGGACGGCATAAAAGCGGGTGTTGCCGAAGGTGTGAGTTCTAAAGTGGTGGTGTGTCCCCCGGCCATTTACATTCCGCAGGCTGCCAACTCACTTAGCGGTAGCGAGGTTTCCTGGGGTGGGCAGAATCTCAGTCAGGAAAAGACCGGTGCCTTTACCGGCGAGATTTCTGCCGACATGCTGCTGGATCAAAAATGCGAATACGTCATCGTCGGCCATTCCGAGCGCCGTGCCCTGTATGGCGAAAGCGATGAGCTGGTGGCCGAAAAATACAGCGCAGCGCTGGCCGCGGGTTTGATTCCCATGCTCTGTGTCGGTGAGCTGCTAGAAGAGCGCGAAGCCGGCGACACAGAAGCCGTGGTGGCTCGTCAGCTGGATGCAGTGATCAATAAAGTCGGCATCGCTGCCATTGGCGCAGGCATTATTGCCTACGAGCCAGTGTGGGCCATTGGCACCGGTAAAACGGCGTCACCGCAGCAGGCGCAGGATGTGCACGCTTTTATTCGTCATCGTTTAACGGATAACGATGCTGCCGTTGCCGAAAAAGTACAGATTCTTTATGGTGGCAGTGTAAAACCGGATAACGCCACGGAATTGTTTGCCATGGCGGACATCGATGGTGGCTTAATCGGCGGCGCATCGCTGGACGCAGAAAGCTTTTTAGCCATTTGCCGTGCTGGTTAAGGTTATTGGTTCGTTGGGCAAAGAAATAAATTTACGAGCGTAGAGCGAGAGAGTTATGCACATAGCATTATTAGCAGTTCATATTTTAGTGGCCATTGCCGTCATCGGTTTGGTATTGATTCAACATGGCAAAGGCGCGGATGCCGGTGCCGCCTTTGGTGCCGGTGCTGCGGGTGGCGCATCGGGTTCGGTATTTGGCGCGCAAGGTGCGGGCAACTTCCTTTCACGTTCCACGGGCGTTTTGGCCGCCATCTTTTTTGTCACCAGTCTGACTATGGCCTACATGTCTCGCAGCAATGACGCGCCCACGAGTCTGATGGATAAGGGTTCTACTGCACCAGTCACAAAAACACTGGGTACTCAAACGGATGCACCGGTTGTTCCTGATACCGGCGAAGTCGATTCAAACTCGACAAATGATGCGCCGGAAAGCCCGAAATAGAAATCCTCACGCCAGACTATGGGATCCGCGCTAATAACCGCATCCTGTAAGATGGCACACATAAAAGTAGTACCCGTAAAAATATTGCCGATGTGGTGGAATTGGTAGACACGCTATCTTGAGGGGGTAGTGGCGTAAGCTGTGCCGGTTCGACTCCGGCCATCGGCACCATTTTGTAGCAAATGAGTGAATGCAGGCGGGTGCCTATGCCCGACTTTAGTGCAAATATCAACTCAAATAACACATTGATTCCCATGGGTTATTATCAAACTATCCAGCCTTGACAAGCACTTTTGAACTGGCCTAGACTCAGTGGTTCGCGCAGACGATTTGTATCGCACCAACTGAAAAGCATTTTTATAAATTGCTTTTCCAAAATAAGAAAAAGTGGGCGGACGTTTGCAACAATTAAACGATCAATAATAAAAAGAATACTCTGCGGGCGGGACTCAAGTTTCATGCTGGAAAATTATTTACCAATACTGGTGTTTTTACTGTTGGGTCTGGTTTTTGGGATTGCGCCAATTGCCATGGCTTACATGCTGGGCGAACAACGTCCAGACGACGCAAAACTTTCTCCGTACGAATGCGGCTTTGAGGCCTTTGAAGACTCGCGCATGAAGTTTGATGTGCGTTTTTATCTAGTCGCGATTCTTTTCATTATTTTCGATCTGGAAATTGCTTTCATGTTCCCCTGGGCGGTGGTGCTGGGAGACCTTGGTGCTTATGGTTTTTGGGCCATGTTTGTTTTCCTGGGCATTCTGGTGGCGGGTTTTGCTTATGAGTGGAAAAGAGGGGCAATGGAATGGGAATAGAAGGCAAGCTCCCTCAAGGCGTTATCACCACGACGGCTGACGCGGTTATCAACTGGGCGCGCACGGGCTCAATGTGGCCGATGACCTTTGGCCTGGCCTGTTGTGCCGTTGAGATGATGCACGCCGGTGCTGCGCGTTACGATCTTGATCGTTTTGGTGTGATTTTTCGCCCCAGCCCTCGTCAATCCGATGTGATGATTGTCGCGGGTACACTGGTAAATAAAATGGCACCGGCCTTACGCAAGGTGTACGACCAGATGTCAGAACCGCGTTGGGTGATTTCCATGGGATCCTGCGCCAACGGCGGCGGTTATTATCATTATTCCTATTCAGTGGTGCGCGGTTGTGATCGCATTGTGCCGGTGGATATTTATGTGCCGGGTTGTCCGCCCACAGCTGAAGCGTTGCTGTACGGCATCATCCAATTACAAAATAAAATAAAACGCACAAACACCATTGCTCGTTAAGTTGTTTTGGGGCGGGACAGTCAAAGGCTGCGTGTTTGTGAAAGAGAAGAGGGTGAGGGAACTTTTTGCTGATGAGTAATGCAGTCACAAAACTCGCTACAAAACTGCAAGACCGATTCGGTGATGCGATTTCCGTTGCGGTTGCTTTTTCTGAAGTGACGGCCGAAATCGCCGCCAAAGATGTTTTATCGACATGTACCACTTTACGTGATGAAGCCGATTTTGCCTTTGAGATATTAATTGATGTTTGTGCGGTTGATTATCTCACCTTCGGACAGGCTGAATGGGAGACCAGTAGCGCAACCGGTAGCGGCTTTAGTCGTGCTGTTGAAGATTGTGAGATTATCCCCAGCGCAGGGGGCGATGACCGTCGCTTTGCTGTTGTTTATCACTTGTTATCCGTCACAAATAATGCCCGTTTACGTTTAAAAGTTTATGTGAACGAAGACGAACCTATTGTTGATTCCGTAGTACCCATCTGGACTGGCGCCGACTGGTTTGAACGTGAAGCCTTTGATCTTTACGGTGTGATGTTTGCGGGTCACCCGGACTTGCGTCGGCTGTTAACCGACTATGGTTTTATTGGCCACCCCTTCCGCAAAGACTTCCCCTTAATCGGCAACGTTGAAATGCGTTACGACGCAGAAAAAAAACGTGTGGTCTATGAACCGGTGAGTATCGAGCCGCGCACGCTGGTACCAAAGGTGATTCGCGACGATCAACTGGATCCGTCTATAGGCAATCAAAATGGTGAGCAACGTGGCTGAAATTAAAAACTACACGTTGAACTTTGGCCCACAGCATCCATCTGCACATGGTGTGTTACGCCTGGTGCTGGAAATGGACGGTGAAACCATCGAACGCGCTGACCCCCATATCGGCCTGTTGCATCGCGCCACTGAAAAACTGGCTGAGTCCAAACCCTATAATCAAAGCATTCCCTACATGGATCGGCTAGATTATGTGTCCATGATGTGCAATGAGCATGGTTATGTATTGGCATTGGAAAAAATGCTCGGCGTCAAAGCGCCGGAGCGTGCACAATACATCCGGGTCATGTTTGACGAAATCACCCGCGTACTGAATCACTTGATGTGGTTAGGCGCTCACGCACTGGACATCGGTGCGATGACCATCTTTCTTTATGCCTTCCGTGAACGAGAAGACCTGATGGATATGTACGAAGCGGTTTCCGGGGCACGCATGCATGCAGCCTATTATCGCCCAGGCGGCGTGTACCGTGATTTGCCGGGGCGCATGCCGCAGTACGAAGCTTCAAAATGGCATAGCCAAAAAGAAGTGGATGTTAAAAATAGTAACCGCCAAGGTAATCTGCTGGATTTCATCGAAGACTTTACGCGTCGTTTCCCCAATTGTGTTGATGAGTATGAAACTTTACTTACCGACAACCGTATCTGGAAGCAACGCACTGTGGATATCGGTGTAGTGTCCCCGGAACGTGCAATGCAACTTGGGTTTACCGGTCCGATGCTGCGCGGTTCAGGGGTTGAATGGGATCTGCGGAGAAAACAACCCTACGAGGTTTACGATAAGCTGGATTTTGATATTCCAGTGGGCCTCAATGGTGACAGCTATGATCGCTATCTAGTACGCATTGAAGAAATGCGCCAATCCAACGGTATTATTAAACAATGTGTGGACTGGCTGCGCGAGAACCCTGGCGCGGTGATGCTGGATGATCACAAACTCACACCACCCAATCGCGAACACATGAAAGGTGATATGGAATCCTTGATTCACCACTTCAAGTTATTCACTGAAGGCTATTCATTGCCCGAGGGAGAAGTGTATAGCGCAGTGGAGCATCCAAAAGGTGAGTTTGGTGTTTATCTTGTTTCTGATGGCTCAAACAAACCCTATCGATTGAAGATTCGTGCGCCGGGTTTTGCACATATCTCTTCGCTAAATGAAATGGTCAAAGGCCACATGTTGGCCGACGTGGTGGCAATCATCGGCACGCAAGATATCGTGTTTGGCGAGGTCGACCGCTAATGGCTGCAGTCATGAATCAAGGTGTTAACGATATGCTTTCCGATGAGTCCCGCGCTGAAATTGACACGTGGGTGGCAAAATATCCTGCCGATCAAAAGCAGTCTGCCGTAATGGCAGCATTGCGTATCGCGCAAGAGGCAAACGGAGGCTACCTTACAACTGAGTTATTGGATGCGGTGGCAGATTATCTCGACATGCCTCGGGTCTCAGCCTACGAAGTCGCCACCTTTTATTCCATGTACGAATTGACGCCAGTTGGTCAACACAAAATTTGCGTGTGCACGAATATTTCCTGCATGCTGTGCGGCTCAGATGACGTGGTTGCGCATTTCAAAAAACGTTTAGGCATTGGCTTGGGTGAAACCACGCCGGATGGCCGTATTACCTTAAAAGAAGTGGAGTGTTTGGGAGCCTGTGTCGGCGCACCTATGTTGCAAATCGACAAGCAATATTACGAACACCTGACACCTGACGTTATCGATAAAATTTTGGATAGCTTGGATTAGCCTGGAAACGACAAGTAATGGCCAACGAAGTTTGTTTTAGAAATATGCATCTGGATAAGCCCTGGACCCTGGATACCTACCAGAGTACCGGTGGTTACGAGGTGTGGAAAAAAATACTGAAGGAGAAAATTTCAGCGGAAGATATTATTGCTGAGTTAAAAACGTCGGCATTGCGTGGTCGCGGGGGTGCAGGTTTCCCAACTGGACTGAAGTGGAGCTTTATGCCGCGTAACACTCCCGGACAAAAATACATTGTCTGCAATTCTGATGAAGGCGAGCCGGGCACCTGTAAGGATCGTGACATTTTACGTTTTAATCCGCACGCCCTAGTGGAAGGTATGGCCATCGCAGGTTATAGCATTGGTGCGACCGCAGGTTATAACTACATTCGTGGCGAATTTTGGGAACCCTACGAGCGTTTTCAGCAGGCCATTGATGATGCCTATGCGGCAGGCCTGTTGGGTAAAAATATCATGGGCTCCGGTGTCGATTTTGACTTGCACACTCACTTGGGCGGCGGCGCGTATATTTGTGGTGAAGAAACGGCGCTGCTGGAATCCATTGAAGGTAAAAAAGGGCAGCCGCGTTTCAAACCGCCGTTCCCTGCGAGTTTTGGCCTGTATGGCCGACCGACCACGATTAATAATACGGAGACACTTTCTTCCGTGCCTTCGATCCTGAAAAATGGTGGTCAATGGTTTCTGGATATTGGTAAACCCAACAACGGTGGTTGCAAGTTATTCAGCGTCAGTGGACACGTGAATAAACCGGGCAACTATGAAGTACCTATGGGCATGCCATTCCCGGAACTACTGGAAATGGCGGGTGGTGTGCGTGACGGAAAAAAATTAAAAGCGGTAATCCCTGGTGGTTCATCAACGCCGTTGTTAACGGGTGAAGAGATGATGGATGTCACCATGGATTATGATTCCATTGCCAAGGCGGGTTCCATGTTAGGTGCGGGCTCGGTTATCGTCATGGATGAAACGACCTGCATGGTGCGAGCACTTAGCCGCATATCGCATTTTTATTACGAAGAGTCCTGTGGTCAGTGTACGCCATGTCGTGAAGGTACGGGTTGGTTGTCACGCGTAGTGCATCGCATCGAACATGGCCAGGGTAACCAGGAAGATCTGGATTTGTTGTTAGATGTAGCGGGTAAAATCCAAGGCCGTACCATTTGTGCTTTGGGTGATGCGGCGGCAATGCCCGTGAGTAGTTTCGTGAAAAAATTCCGTGATGAGTTCCAGTATCACATCGATCACAAAACCTGCATGGTTGGCGCAGGTAGTTAATTGCCATGTGGTTGAAATAAATTATTTTTACAGTGTGAGTTAAACGATGGTAAACGTCGAAATAGACGGCAAACAATTAGAAGTCACTGAAGGCGCGATGGTCATCGAGGCTGCCGATGATGCGGGCATTTATATTCCGCGTTTCTGCTACCACAAAAAACTGTCTATCGCAGCGAATTGCCGTATGTGCCTGGTTGATGTGGAGAAAGTTGGCAAGGCTCTACCAGCCTGTGCCACACCTATCACGGACGGTATGAAAATTCATACGCGTTCAGAAAAAGCTATCATCGCTCAAAAAAGCGTCATGGAATTTTTGTTGATTAATCATCCGCTGGATTGCCCCATCTGTGATCAGGGCGGTGAGTGTGAGCTGCAAGATATCGCTATGGGCTACGGCGGTGATGTCTCGAAATATTCTGAAAATAAACGCGTGGTAGAAAATAAGGATTTTGGCCCACTGATTTCAGGTGATATGACACGCTGCATTCATTGCACGCGTTGTGTACGCTTCGGTGAAGAAATTGCCGGCATCAAGGAATTAGGTGCTACCGGGCGTGGTGAGCACATGGAAATTGGTACCTATGTGCAGTTGAGCCTCAGTTCTGAAATGTCCGGCAACGTGATAGACCTGTGTCCGGTAGGCGCGCTCACCGCAAAGCCTTCACGCTTTACGGCACGTGCCTGGGAAATGGTACAACGTGAAAGCATCGCGCCGCATGACTGTATGGGCTCCAACATTTTGCTGCATACCTTTCGAAATCGGGTTGTGCGTGCGGTTCCAAAGGAAAATGAATCAATTAATGAAACCTGGCTGTCGGATCGTGATCGTTTTGGTTATGAAGGTCTAAACAGCGATGATCGACTCACCACACCCATGGTGAAAATTGATGGGCAATGGCAGGAAACGGATTGGGATACCGCATTACATAAAGCCGTCGGTGGTATCACCAAAATTCTTAGCGAGCAGGGCGGAGAACAGTTGGGTGCCATTGCCTCACCGAATAGCACCGTGGAAGAATTATTTTTGCTGCAAAAGATGATGCGCAGCGTGGGTTCCGGCAACGTGGATCATCGTATTGGGCAACTTGATTTTGCTGACCAGGATGCCGAACCTGTTTTCCCTTGGCTGGGTCAGTCGATCAGTGATTTGGAAAACAATGATGCGGTACTGCTGGTGGGCTCAAACGTTCGTCACGATCAACCCATTGCCGGGCATCGAATTCGTAATGCTTCACTGGCCGGTGCGCGCATTATGGCGGTCAATCCGGTGGACTATGATTTCAATTTCTCGCTGACGGCGAAGAAAATCGTCAGCCCCGCAAAGTTATTGCAGGAATTAGGCGCCGTGCTCAAAGCACTCGCCGCACTGACAAGTGCAACCTTGCCTCCGGGGCTGGATACTTTACTGGTAGAGGTTACGGCAGATGATACTCATGAAAGCATCGCGCGCGAACTAAACGATGCCGAAAACGCATCGGTGATATTAGGCTTGGATGCCTTTGCGCATCCGCATCTTTCTGCTCTTCGTGCTATCGCAGGTCAAATTGCCACATTGTCATCCAGCAAGTTATGTTACCTATCCACTGGTAGCAACAGCGCCGGTGCAGCCTTGGTAGGAGCAGTGCCACATCGAGGGGCGGCTGGTGATTCCGCTGTGACAAAAGGAAAGTCCGCTACAGACATGTTTGCCGGTAATCTGTCAGGCTACGTACTAGTTGGCGTTGAGCCTGAAATGGATTGTGTCGCCTCGGCAGCTGCCATTGATGCGCTGAACAATGCACAGTTTGTCGTGTCCATGAATGCCTTTTGTAGCGAGGCGATGAAAGAATACGCCGATGTTTTACTACCGATTGCACCCTTTACAGAAACATCCGGCACGTTTGTGAATGCCGCAGGCCAGTGGCAGAGTTTTGAAGGTGTGGTTGCACCTTTAGCGGAAACACGGCCGGCCTGGAAAGTGTTACGCGTGCTCGGCAATTTGTTTGACTGCACCGGTTTTGATTACGTCACCAGCGCTGAAGTGCTTGACGAGGTGAAAGCGCTGGCTGCGAGTGTTTCGCCTAACAATGACATGCCCTGGAATTGTCCTGCAACCTTACTGATCGATGCGCAAGGTATAGAAAGTATTGCAGATCGCGGAATGTATGCGGGCGATGGTCTGGTGCGTCGCGCAGGTAGTTTGCAAGATGTTTCTAAGGCACGACAAATTGCGATACGCGTCAATCAGGCAATGGCATCTACTGCGGGATTGACCAATGGCGAACAGGCCATGGCAAAAACTAATAATATTGAATTGACACTGCCAGTAATTATCGATGAACGAGTTCCTGATGGTGGCGTGCTGGTTTCTTCGCGGTCGTCACATGGCACAAGTGTCGGTGAAGTCACCTTGTCGCGTGCTTGAGTGTTGGCTCAAAATGAAAATCGAAATAATAAAAGCAATGAGAAAAGTGAATGATTGAAGCCATTGAATCAGCGCTGAGTTTTTTACCTGCTGGCCTGGTAGCGTTGATCATTATTGTCGGCAAAATTTTGGTGCTGGTGCTGCCATTGATGGGTGCCGTGGCTTACCTGACCTATGCAGAACGTAAAGTCATTGGCTTCATGCAGGTGCGTATTGGCCCGAACCGCGTTGGCTTCTTTGGTTATCAACTTTGGGGACTCGGTCAACCCATTGCCGATGCGGTGAAGTTGATCTTTAAAGAAACTATTTTGCCTTCAAATGCAAACAAGTTTCTATTTATCTCCGCACCAATTTTAACCCTGGCGCCATCGTTGGCCGCATGGGCTGTGGTGCCTTTTGATGATGGACTGGTGATCTCCAATATCGATGCCAGCCTACTTTATATTTTGGCCATGACCTCGCTGGGTGTGTACGGCGTGATCATCGCGGGCTGGGCCTCTAACTCAAAATATGCCTTTTTGGGCGCATTACGGTCGGCAGCTCAAATCGTTTCCTACGAAATTGCCATGGGTTTTGCGCTTGTTGGGGTGCTGGTGGCAGCAGGCAGTCTAAATCTTGGGGAAATCGTAAATGCGCAACGCGGTAGTTTTGGCATTTTGAACTGGTATGTAATCCCATTGTTACCCTTGTTTGTGGTGTACTTTATTTCAGGTGTTGCAGAAACCAACCGTGCGCCGTTTGACGTGGCCGAAGGTGAGTCTGAAATTGTTGCCGGCTTTCACGTTGAATATTCCAGCATGACCTTTTCGGTGTTTTTCCTTGCGGAATACGCCAACATGATTTTGATTGCGCTGCTTACCTCAATTATGTTTCTTGGCGGTTGGCTATCGCCCTTAAACGGTTTGTTACCCGCTAGCCTGTTAGAAGGTGAAGGTGTAGTGAGTCTGGTATTGGGGGATGGTATTCATTGGCTACTGGCTAAGACCTCTATTTTCCTGTTTTTGTTTTTATGGTTTCGTGCCACCTTCCCACGCTATCGTTATGATCAAATTATGCGCCTGGGATGGAAAATTTTTATCCCTATTACCATTGTTTGGTTGCTGGTGGCAGCCGCACTAGTAGTCGGGAAAGTGGGTCCCTGGTTTAATTAAGGGTTTAACCGAGC
>CAZXZI010000040.1:0-23789 GCA_964645165.1 uncultured Ectothiorhodospiraceae bacterium | reverse complement strand
GGGGAGCACGAAATGGTACCAACGGGCTGGAATGGAACACCAACAATCACCGATCCTGGCACCCGGTGCGTGAACCCACGCAGCGTGATGCCGCCGCACGCGGTATTGGCAGCCCCAATATCTGGTTGCCGCCTTTCCGCGCCCTGGGCGTGCAAACCATGTACTGCACCGATTGCCACGGCAGCGACACGGCCAATGGTACTGCGGTACCCAATGGTCCACAGCCTAACGGCCCGGTGTGGGGGCCGCACGGTTCCACCAATGACTTTATTTTAAAGGGTCCCTGGAGTGGTAATCGAGTCAGTAATACAGATGGTTCGGGTATTCCTGGTACCGGCACCGGGCAAACCTCGCACCTGTGTTTCAAGTGTCACGATTACACGCAGTATGCCGATCCCACCAATGGCGCGCCTCTGGATAGTGGCTTCCAGCTGATTGCTGGTGGCATGGGCGGTGGCGGCATGGGTGGCGGTGGTGGCTGTATGGGTGGTGGTGGCATGTGCATGGGCGGCATGGGTGGCGCGATGAACAATCTGCACATCTTCCACTCCAATCAGGTGAATACTTTCCGTTGCAACCTGTGTCATGTTGCGGTGCCTCACGGTTGGAAGAACAAGGTGTTCTTGGTGAATCTTAACGATGTGGGGCTGGAAGGTGGTAATGGCACCCCCCGGGAAGAACGCACGGGTGGCAACCCAGCCCCCGCTTTTGTGCGGCAACCCTATTACAACCGTGCAGCACTCAAGGTGCGGTCTTTTGCCCCCAGTGGTAGTTGGCAGCCAACAAACTGTGGCTCCAGTGGCGAGTTCGGCAATGGCCAAAGCGGCGTTGGGTGGATGGCAGGGAGCAACGAGGCCTGCAACAATCTGCCCTAATTGTTGTTATCTGTTTGAATATTGTGGCCGGCCTTGATGCCGGCCACTTTAGTTGTGATTTAAGGAACCTCTGATTAATTCTGGGACAGTAGAGTTATGTGATGACATTGGACAGCACATGGCTGCATTGCAGGAGTTATTAACCTGGCTTCAAAATAGATCATCCTGATCCCAATGGCACTTACTTAAGCCGGAAACCTCCAATTGCCCAGTATATTCGTTATTCCGACGCAGGCCGGAATCTAGGAAAGCGGCGATAATGGTGGGTTCTGGATCCCGGCCTCGGCTTTGGCTTCCTGCGTCGCTCTACCTCCTGCATCCATGGAGTCGTGCGCCGGAATGGCGGTAGTATTAGTCCTAAGTAAGTGCCATTCCATTCTGATCCATTTTAACTAGTCCATAAAACACCGGCGCAAATATTCGAATTTGCTTGTATTTTGCGGGCTCGCGCTGGCTATCGCTATCGGCGGTGGTTCCTGCACCGCACTATTAATCCAGTCTATAATGCGACCGGATAAATAATCAGAGGCCCCATAATATTCTGCCGTGGCTACTGGTGTGAAATAGCCGTTTGGAAGATAGCTTGAATGTTGACTGCGCCTTAAAATCGGAAAAACATGATGCCACAACGCCCATTCCTACAAAAAAAGTTGCGAAGCCTGCTGATTTTTCTCAGCATGTTTTTGGTCACAGTGGTGCAGGCAACGCCACGCTATGCCTATACGGTCAATTATTTTGACAGTAGTATTTCCCGCTATCGGGTCGATGCTGACATGGGTATGCTGCATCACCTCGGTCAGATAAAAACCCTCAAAAGTCCCGCTTCTTTGGTGCTGCACCCTTCGGGCAAATATCTGTTCGTCGCTTCGCAGACAGTGGATTTTATTGCCATTTATGCAGTGGATCAATTGACTGGAAAGTTGACCGAGATCAAAGGCAGCCCGGTGCCTTCACGGGTGCGTTCTGTGTGGCAGTTGGGCATAGACCCATTCGGGCGTTTCCTTTATGTGCCGGGGCGTTTCACCAAAGATTTGGTGGTATTCAAGATTGCGCAGGAGACCGGGGCGCTGACGCCACTCACGAAGCAATCGTTACCCACACACGGCGACCGCGCGCGCTTTGTCGAGGTGACTCCTAATGGCCGGTTTGTGTACGTGAGCAACACCTTTTCCAATTCCCTGGCGGCTTATCAAGTTGCCGCAGAAAAAAACATTCCTGACGGTGAAAAAGTGACGCCCATCGTTGGGATGCCCTTTGCGGGCGGCGATGCGCCAGAACGGACGATGGCCCACCCTAACGGGAAGTATCTGTACCTGGCTAACTGGCGCTCAGGGGATGTGATTACCTACGATATTGATCAGACAACGGGCGCGCTTACCCAGCAACCAGGTAAGCCGGTGGAGACGGAAGGACACTTCCCGTTTGGTGGCGAGGTATCTCCTAACGGCAAGTATCTGTACTCGGTGAATTGGGCGACGTCAGATATTTCGACGTTTCGCATCGATGAAAAAACCGGTGCGCTCAGTTTGCTGCCAGCGGAGCCGTTACCCACGGGTGGCGAGGGTCCCTTGAATATTCGTATTGCCCCCAGTGGTGATGTGGCCTACATCCCCAATTATGATGACAGCAGTTTGTCTATTTTTGATGTGAATAAAAACACCGGCGCATTGACTGACCGTCGGCGTATTTTCACCCGCCCCGGTGTGCGTCAACTGGCCTTTCTCGAAGGCGAGCAGCCTGTGCGTGTGCAACCGCAGTTTGCCATTGTGGGCGACGCTAAACAGCACACCCTGAACAGCTTTGGTCTTGATGCGAGTAACGGAAAATGGTCTCCGCTAGCCAAGCTCAGCATAAAAACAGCCGCAGAGATAATCGCTGTGACGCCGCAATCTGATCTGGTTTTTGTGGCCGCCAAAGGCGGGCAAACCGTTGATGTGTTTCGTCTTGATGGGCAAGGAAAACTGAGCCCGCTAAAAGAGGCAAACCTGCTGTTGCCGGGTAAATTGCAGTCTTTATTTGTGGAACAGAATGGCCACTATCTTTATACCTTGAGCAGAGATAAAAATGTCTACCAGGCTTTTGCCATCAATCACAAAAGCGGGCAGCTGACCCTGGCTGAGCAGCTGTTTCTGGATCCCGCCAGTCAGCCGATACAAATTACCATAGGCCCAGCCGGGCGTTATAGCTTCGTGTTGGATAATGATGCCAACACCCTCAAGGCTTATCGGTATCTCTACGCTGACGCGCCGGTGATGTTTGAAATCACCCGTCACGGTTCCCCCTTTGGCGTGGGAAATGCGCCGGTGGATATGGCTATTGATCCCAGTGGACGCTACCTGCTGACCGCCAACGCAGGTGATGACACAGTGTCTGTGCAACTGCTGCCAGCGCGCCTCAGTCCCATTAAAACCCTGGCCGGTTCCACTCTCGCCACGGGCAAGCAACCGGTGAATGTGGTTATTCATAACAGTGGCCGTTTCGCCTTTGTGGTGAATCAAAGTGATGCCAGCATCAGTGGATTTTGGCTGGAGCCGGATACTGGTACGTTACGCCAAAATGGCGTAGCGATGCCGGTGGGCGAACAGCCCACCGCGCTGGAGATTGACCCCTCGGGTCATTTTGCGTATCTTCGCTACGCCTCACGCGCGGGGCTGACCCGTTTTGAGGTCGATGTCGCCCAAGGACGATTGGTTCATCCCACGGAAGTACTGAGCGGAATAGCGCCCTCGGCGCTGGCGTTTACCGCTATTGTTCGTTAGTTCAAACAAATTCTCAGTCAATTACCGCGTCATCCCAACTATTCACTAACCCAGCGTTAGTGTTTCCAAGTCATTGATTCTCCGATTTTTGTCGTTGAATTTGCAGGATTTATTGCTCAAGTTTTGAGCGCCAGGGCCGATAGACTGGGCAGTACGTTTACATGCGCCAAAAACGCCACAGAGATGTTTTGGCATTTTCAAGTTTAGAGGGATCGAGGGAGAGGTATGAAGCGGTATTGGTTAGCGGTGTTTGCCACCCAAACAGTAGTGTTGATGTTGCTTGGGCTGGGAAGTGTTTATGCTGCCGGTGCATTACCCTCCGGGCGCGTGTCGGATATTCGCAACACCAAACACAACCTGAGTGTTCTCTCCAGCACAGGCCGCACCCGCGCGGTGCAGTCTTCCACCGAAAATGAAATCTGCGTGTTTTGTCACACGCCTCACGGTGCCAACCTGTCAGCACCGGGCCCGTTGTGGAATCGGAGTACCTCCGTGGCCACCTATAACACCTATAATTCCGGTTCGCTGGATGCCACGCTGGAAGGCGTCGCTCTCGATCAGCCTAATGGTATTTCCAAGCTGTGTCTGTCCTGCCACGATGGCACCATCGCCATTGGCAGCGTGCGCAATCGCAGTGGCAGTGGTGGCTATATGACCGGCCCTATTACCATGACCGGCGTGGAGGGTGACGGCACCATGCCGGTAGGCCCCAATGGTGCGACCACCGGTTTTACCCGCCGTATCGGTACGGACCTCACCAACGATCACCCCATTTCCTTTACTTTTGATACTGCGCTGGCCAATAAAGACGGCGAGTTGCGTGACCCGGCCGGTGAGCCGGAAATCGGCAACCGCGCCCCCGGTGTGCCACGACATGTGCCGCTGGATAACGGCCAGGTGCAGTGCAATAGCTGCCATGACCCGCATATTCGTGACGCTGCCGATCCAACCAAGAACATCAAATTCCTGCGCCTGAATCGTTTTCAAAAGGTGTCACCCATCAGCACGAGTTTTAATGAAGCCAATGACATCATCTGCATGGCCTGTCACGACAAAGCAGGTTGGGTGGGGTCAGCACATGCCACCGATGTGGTGGCTAACGAGCTTTACACCAATGCCGCCGCAGACCTGCGTGAGTTCCCGAGAGGTACTGCTGTTTGGGAGACTGCCTGTCTCACCTGTCACGACACCCACACCGTGCAAGGTTCGCGTCGTCTGCTGCGCGAGGGCGTGGATGGCCCCACCGGCCCCAGTGGTGAAAAGACCGGCGGCAACCCGGCCATCGAAGAGACCTGTTTTGCCTGCCATTCCAGTGATGGCGGCACGCTCACCTCACAGGGGCTGAACACCGAAGTGCCCGATGTCAAAACCGATTTCAATTTAGGCGGCACTTACGCCACGCACATGCCGATTACGAATTTTGAGCAGGTGGCGGGCATGGAAAAACATGATATTGGTACCGTCGGTATTGATAGTCAGGAGACAGGGCAACGCGGTAAAGACTTCATCGAATCCCAGGCCAATTTGGGCAAGGTGAGTATGGGCGGTTCGCTTAATAATCGCCACGCCGAATGCACCGACTGTCACAACCCGCATCGCGTGATGCGCCGTCGCCTGTTTAATGGTGATCATCTCTCAGGTGTGGTGGATTCTGCGGGTACCCATGCACACGATATCAGCGATATCCAGGCTGAAACACCGAACACCGCACACAATAATCTGGCCTCAGGTGTATTGCGAGGCACCTTTGGTGTGGAACCGATTTATGCATCTAATGATTTTAATATCGACCCCACGGACTTTACGGTCAAACGTGGTGATCCCGGCACCCCCGGTTTTGGCGCGGGCACGACTAATCTCAACGAACCCTACGTGACCCGGGAATATCAAATTTGTCTCAAGTGTCATTCTAATTACGGCTACGACACACCGCCGCTGATGGCGCAGAGTTCGGCGACCACGCAAAATAATATCAACCACGTCACGCAATACACCAACCAGGCACGGGAATATAATTCGCCGTCAACTCACGAAGGAGAGGGGCAAAGCCTGGGGGCTGACGGTGGTGCGGGTTCCAACTGGAGTACCAACAACCACCGTGGCTGGCATCCGGTGATGCGCAAAACGGGTCGTACGGGCGCGATTCGCAATGCCAATCCCAATAACTGGCTGGCACCGTTTAATGCCGATGTGGGTAATCAAACGATGTACTGCACAGACTGCCATGGATCCAATACCCCGGCCGGTACCGCCGACCCCGACGGCCCCGGTTATGAAAATGGCAACGTGTGGGGGCCACACGGTTCCACCAATCCTTTCCTGCTCAAGGGTGACTGGAGCGGCAACGTGCCCGGCTCGGCGGCTAACGACTTTACCGGCCGTCAGGGCACCGGCGAAGATGTGGCTTCCAATGATCACCTGTGTTTCAAATGCCACGATTATCAGCAGTACGCCTCCACCTCGGGCACCACGCAGGATAGCGGCTACGGCGGTTCGTCCTGCGGCATGATGTGCGGCCCCAGCTCGACCCTGGCGAGAAATCTGCACCGTTTCCACGTGCAGCAGGTGAGTCAATTCCGTTGCAATCTCTGTCATGTGGCCGTACCGCATGGCTGGAAAAACAAGGCCTTTTTGGTCAACCTCAACGATGTCGGGCCGGAAGGAGGTTATGGCGGCACGGGCAACCAAGTGCGAAACAACACCACGGCCGGTTACGTGAATGGCCCCTATTACAATCGTGCCGCACTCAAGGTGGCGAACTTCCAGAGCAGTGGTACCTGGTTTGCCGGTGCCTGTGGCTCTATTGGTTCGCCGGGGAATGGCCGTACAGGCACCAGTTGGATGGCCAGCGGTTCGGAGGCCTGCTCCGGCGTGCCGTAGCGCCCGCTAAATTGGTTGCTACTTCACGTTATGTTTCTTTTTTGCTCCCCGTTTGTTTTGTCAGGCGGGGATTTTTCCGTTACTTTGCACGGCATGACTGAAATTACTGCATCCTGGCGTCGGCCATTGATGAAACTTGTTGTTGGCTTGTGTTGTGTAATAGGGCTACTGGCGAACAGTGCCGGCGCCACACCGGTACGTTACGCCTTTGCGGTGAACGGACTGGATTTCAGTCTCTCCACCTTCCGTGTCGGCGAACAGGGCGAGCTGCGGCATTTGGGACATCGTCCCATGACCAAGTCCGTACCTTTTGTGATTCTCGATCCCTCCGGTCAGTTTGTGCTGGTACCTTCAAAAACGGTATCAACGATTTCGGTCTTTCGCCTTAATGCGGCCAGCGGGGGGCTAACTCCTGTGCCCGGTTCACCCTTCCCGGCAAAGGCCACCTCACCGTTTAGCTTGACCTTTCACCCTTCAGGAAAATTTTTGTACGCGGCTGCCCGGTTCAGTGGTGTGGGCGCCTATGCCTTTGACGTGAAAACCGGGGCCCTGACATCGTTGCCCGGTTCGCCGTTTCCCGCCGGTGAGCGCACCCGTGGGATCGCCATGCACCCCTCCGGAGATTTCTTGTACGCCTCAAATGGTTATTCCAATAGCGTATCGGCGTATCGAATTGATGAGCGGACGGGTCAGCTGACGCCATTATCAGGTTCTCCGTATTCGGTGGGTGAGATGGGGGTGATCGATTACCGAACCTTTGGCATGGAAGACGTGCCGGAGGGTGCAGGCGGCATTCCTTACGACGTCACAGTCGACCCACAAGGTCGCTTTGCCTTTGTGGCCAACTGGGCCGCGGCCAGTGTGAGTGTGTTTCGGATTGATGCCAGGGCGGGTCAGTTGAGTGCGGTGAAAGGCAGCCCTTTTTTTACCGGCTTTAATCCCTATCGACTGGCGGTTCACCCCACTAAAAATTATTTGTACGTGACACAGTTTTCGTCCAGCGAAATTGCCGTGCATGCCTTCGATGAGAAAACCGGCAAACTCAGCATGATCAAAGGTTCTCCTTTTGCAACGGGGGGCTTAGGGCCAGTGGCAGTGAATTTCAGTGCGAATGGTCGCCAATTGTATGTGCCAAATTACGAATCCAACGACATCAGCTTGTTTGACGTGAGTGAGAAAACCGGCGCCTTAAAATTACATGAGCTTGTGAAAACCCGTAGCGGACCCTGGTATGTGGCGACCACGGGAGAAGCGCCGGGAATCAAGAAGGCAGCTCCTGCGGTGTTGCTGGCAGAGGGCAAGGCAGGTTTGTCAAAAGTGATGATGGACGCAAAAAAAACGCACGCAGAGAAACTCATTGAACAAACCAGTGACGCACTGGAAATCGCAGAGCTACCCGGGGGGAGATTTGTGTATGTGTTGAATCGTGCCAAAGCTGAAATCACAACCTATCGTTTCGAGATAGAGTCGGGGCAGTTGCGGGCTGTTGAAAACAGCGTGGTCGCCACGGGCAAACAACCTGCACAGATGACGGTGGATGTGAACGATTGGTATCTTTATGTGACCAACAGTGGTGATAACAGCCTAATCGTATATTACCTTGATCAGCAAACCGGCTTGCCGAAGCGGGCGCACAAAACGCCATCGATTGCCACGGGCGGGCATCCCAGCGCAGTGGTGCTGGATAGTGCTGCCCGATACGCTTTTGTCATTAATGCCGAGGACAATAATGCATCTGTTTACAGTTATATGAACAGTGTGACACCGTTGATTTTTGAGAGCCACGGTGCGGGTTCACCGTTTCCGCTCGGCAAAAAACCAGTGGCATTGGCCATTGATCCCACGGGGCGTTTTGCCTATGCGGCAAATGCAGGGGACGACACGGTATCGGCTTTTCGCATTCACCACCAAACCGGCGCATTGGTAGAATTGCCGGGTTCACCATTTGCTGTTGATCATCAGCCGCAGTCAGTTGTTGCACATCCAAATGGGAAGTGGGTGTACGTGATTAATGCCGATTCTCGCGAAGTGTTGTCTTATAGAATCGAGGGCGAGTTGGGGGCATTGGCTGAGCGGCGAGTGGCAGCTCAGTTACCTGTCAAGGCAAAGTCCATGCGCTTTAATATTGCAGGTGATAAGGCGTATTTCATTTCTCAAGACGGACGGCGTTTGTTGCAATATAACGTGGGCACCAAAGATGGGCGGCTCAGTTTACTTGTGGATAAGCAGCTTAGTGCCGCAGTGAGCGATCTGCGTATTATGGAGTAGTGCCTTTAGGTAATGCCCGAATCTCAAGAGTCAGAAACAGCGCATTTTTGACGACGGAAGAAAGCCCCAGCTGCTTATCGGTGATATATAACTGGTTGTCTTTGAGCATCTTCTCTACCGGTTCAAGGTTACGCAAAAAGCCAAACTGATAATAAATGCGGCCGTTAGGTTTGAGATGTTTTTTGACGCCGGCAAAAAAACGTTTGTGTACATTCCACATTGGGCTGTCCTTGCCGCGGTTGGGATATCTTAAATTGAGTAGTACCACGTCAAAACGTTCGTCCTCAGCCAGCGGTGCGAAAAGATCGCCAGCGCGCACCTCAATTTTACCGTCCAGTTTGTGTTGTTTGATATTGTACAAGGCATTCTCAACTGCCCGTGGATTGATGTCGGTGGCGACGATGTGGCTTGCCTTACCTGCCGCAAAAATAGCCTGCACACCAGTGCCGGTGCCAAGATCCAGCACCGTATCGCCAGGATTGATTCGGCTGTGGCTGAGTAAGTGCATGCTGTCTGGTGAAGGGCCGGGCACATCATCAAATACGACCAGCCTGACATCACGCACCCGCATTAACGATCGGTCTTTGTGGTTTGGGTCACGACCTGAATAGAACAAGTCGTTATGCGTTCCATTGACAGAGGATTCTTTTATAACTTGCTGCGTTGTGCCGCAAGCCGATAAAAAAAGAACGAATAGCAATGTTGGCCATTGCCGTGCATTTTTTGTAGTGAGTAAAATGTAATTCATTGGATTGTTTGTTGCGCTTATTTAGAAGATTCCTGGGATGAAGCGATGCTTTACTTTATTGCAATAATCGCGATATTCACTGAATTTTTTCAAGTGCCGCTCTTCGGTGAGTGCGCGTAACACGTAAATGAAGCCCCACATGAAATAGCCAAACAAGTATTTCGCCATCCAGAATTTTTTATAAAAAACGCATTGAATAAGCCAGAATAAAAGTTTGGTGGCGGTGCCGGGGTGGCGTACCAGTGAATAGACACCGCGGGTTTGTAGTTTTTTCAGGGTGATGTTGGCAACCGAGGGTCCGAGGGAAACATCGGTGTAAATGTGGGTGGCGAGGAGCAGTATTTCCACGGTTTTTAGTGCGTAGAAAAAACCAAGGCCATTAATCAGTAGGTCATCCACACGATTGCTAACGATGTAGGGGGCAAAGGCAAATGCGGAGCCGGTGATGTCATTGAGTGGTGCATAGCAACTCAGACACACCGCCCAGCCACCCAGGGTGAGATCAATGGAGCGGGAGCGGTTTTCCAGCCAGCGGGATTCCAGACAATAGGCCACGCTGGCGTTGAGGATATCGAACAACCATAGTGCCAGAGAGATAAGTATAAATAGGCCGAGCAGGTTGTGATTGGCGACTTCCCGATAGAGCAAAGTAAGGGTGGATGTGGCGGTGGGGGTGACCTGTTCCACCATCACGGGAATAAAATAGGCGCGCATCACTAGGTTGAGAAAGACTTTGCGATTATAGGGGCGACGCAAGACACGAAATATGGAACGAGGCGCGTCGCCGCGTAAACTGCGTAAAATGATTTGTTTGAAGACGTGAATAAAGCGAATAGCCGGGTCGTAAAAATCTTCATGACGCGAGGCTTTGAGGGTGAGCGTCAGTGCAAAATAGGGAATGCCTAACCATAAGTACCAATGCAGAAATAATTCAAAGAGCAGGTGCGTGCTGTGGTAGGTGTCGTCATTGTACGGCGGCAGGAGCAAGTAAAATTGGTAGCCCCCGTAGAGCACAACCAGCCAGACCAGGTAACGCGCCAGGGCGCGGCGGAATAACTGTTCCACCGAAAGGCTTTGGTCGATGTGAAAACGTGAATGTGGACTCCGACACTGACGAATGAAATACAGTGTTCCATAAGCGGCGGCCAACGCCAGCACTGGCAGAAAAAAATAATCTTCGTGCAAACCCAGCAGGCTCATTACATAAATCGACGCAGCAGTAACGATCACATTGGTCGATACATAAAGCTGCGGGGATAAGGCCGTTGCGGGGTGGGTGTGGGTAGAGTTGAATTGACGCATGTAATGTATGGGTGTTGTTTGCGTGTTTTATTGCTGAATGATGATCGGTTGGACGATCTGGTGTTTAACAACTTATCACATTCGCAGGCCTGCCTGTGTCAGCAGGGCAAGGTATACTGCGCGCTCAGTGGTTGAAGGAATAGAGAGTTCATTATGTTGTTGCGCCGTTTGGCATCTTTAAAATTTACTCTGGTGGGAATGCTGCTGTTGGCCGGTGGCGCCATGCTCAGTTACGGCAATCCGGTAGATGTCTCGGCGTGGGTGCTGGTGGTGCCGCTGACCTTGCTGGCATTGAACCTGACGGCGGCCATTGTCACCAATCCACATATCAATCGACAGCCGGGACTTTTGGTGTTTCATGTGTGTTTGCTGGCCACGGTTTTGCTGGTGGGTGTAGGGCGGCTGACCCATCTCGATGCGCATGTTGAAATGGCGCAAAACGAGGCTTTCAGCAAAGAGGCCTTGCTGGAGGCGGAAAAAGGTCCCTGGCATGCGGGTGACCTGGATAAGGTGCAATTTACTCAGGGAATCTACACGGTGGATTATGCGCCGAACCTGAAACGGGGGCTGACCCACAGCCAGGTCTTTTTGCCCGCGTCGGACGGCTCGGTGGTGGAGCAGGATGTGGGGGATGATCGGCCGTTGATCCTGCACCGTTACCGCTTTTACACTACGCACAACAAGGGATTCGCGCCGATTTTGACCTGGATGCCGACAAGGGGCGAGCCCATCACTGGACGTATTAATATGCCCTCGTACCCGCTGTATGATTACAAGCAGGACAATTTCTGGACGCCGCCGGGCACCGATGAAAAGATCAAATTCTGGCTGCAG
This sequence comes from uncultured Ectothiorhodospiraceae bacterium, assembly GCA_964645165.1. Classification (GTDB taxonomy): domain Bacteria; phylum Pseudomonadota; class Gammaproteobacteria; order SZUA-152; family SZUA-152; genus SZUA-152. The sequence goes on along the minus strand of CAZXZI010000040.1, from coordinate 12,123 downwards.
CTACACGCCGGACTGACTCTGGAGAATCCCTGGGTGCTGGACGGGCGGAACGCAACGGGCACCCTGGTGGTCACAAGCGGGGACAAGCGCGTGGAATTAGAGGCAGGTGACGAGGTATCGCTGGCGCACGGCCGCCTGCGTTATGAAAGCCTGACTACCTGGATGGGGTATCGCGTGTTTTACGATCCCACTCTACAATGGCTATTCTGGGTGACCATCGCAGGAGTATTGGGATTGACGCATTTTTTCTGGAACAAACTGAATCTCGCCGCCTGGGTGGATGATGAGTCACAGGGAGGCAAGGTATGAACGTAGTTGCTGAACAGCCCTGGCTATGGGCCGGGTTGGTCTCGTATCTGCTGGCGACCCTGGTGGCCATGTGGGGTGTTTCACCGCGTTCTATGGACAGCCCGCTGGTCACCAGCAAGCGCCATGAAAAGCTGGTGCTGGGCTTTATGGTGCTGGGCGTGTTGCTGTTGGCTGCCGCCATCGCCGCCCGCTGGATTCGTATCGGCCATGGCCCCTGGATCAGTCTGTTTGAATTGCTAATGAGTCAGATGTGCAGTCTGGGGCTCATTTTCTCCGTGCTTTACTGGCGATTGCCGGGGCTGCGCCCCAGTGCGGTGATCGTGCTGCCGGTAGTATGGATTCTTGGCAGCTGGATTTTGACTTTACAGCCGGGCATCAGTCATTTCCCCGCCACCTATTACAACACCTGGAAATGGGTGCATGTGGGGGTGGGTAAGGTGTTTCTCGGCGTATTGTTAGCCGGCGTTGGTCTTGCCGGGGTGATGATTTTGCGCACCACTGCGCGTGGCAAAATCTGGTTTCGTGCTATGCCCTCAGACGCGGTGATCGACAAGCTGGCCTGGCGGCTGATGATGCTGGCGCTGGTGTTCGACAGCCTGATGCTTATCGCCGGTGCGGTGTGGGCGCAGGACGCCTGGGGACGTTACTGGCAGTGGGATTCCCTGGAAACCTCGGCCTTCCTGACCTGGATTCTCCTCGCCATCGGCCTGCATGTGCGGCTAACCTACAAGGTGAAACCCTGGGTCAGTGGGGCGATCATCATCAGCGTTTTTATCATGGCCTTTAGTACTTATTTTGGCACGCCCTACTTCAGCCCCTCGGCGCATAAAGGAGTGGTGTGATGGCGCCATATGCACCCGGAAAACGTCAAGATTTTGAGGCGCTGACGGTGATTTTGTCGGTGGCCATCGTTATCGCCATTGGCAGTTTGGTCAGCACCATGTCCAGCTGGGATATAGGCACCTCTGCGGTGTCGCAGGTGAGGGGTTACAGCATCCCAGCGCAGTTGCGCAACGCTCCGGCGGCCCCCGTAAATAAGCCAAAAGCCCCCGCAGAGGCTGCCAAGCAGGCATTTCGTGGCGCCTTGAATGAGCCCCAGTCCGAGCGGGAAGCGCAGGTAATGGAACGTTTCCAGCAGGGAGTGTCGCTGTTGCACGCTAAGCGCTATGACTACGCCATCACCGCCATGGATTCGGTGCTGGCCGTGGCGCCCAATATGCCCGAGGCCTACGTCAATATGGGGTATGCCTTCATTGGTCTGAAGGAATTCGGTCCGGCGCGCGGGGCTTTTGAAAAGGCCATTGATTTAAAAGTGGATCAGGTTAACGCCTACTTCGGCCTCGCTGAGGCCTTTGAAGGGCTGAAGGACTACGAGGGCGCACTGGGGGCGATGCGTACTTACATCCACCTTTCTCAGCCGGATGATCCTTATCTGCCTCGTGCCCGAGCTGCCCTGTGGGAATGGGAAGCGCAGTTGGGTCGTATTAAAGGGGTGTCGGTGGCGAAAGACGGCGAACCAGTACCGCAAATGCCCAAACCCCGGTGGTCGCAGGAACATTCCCCGACTCCGCAACCACAAAAGCCCTGATGCCAGTTCGCCAGCGAAACCGGTTATTTGATTTTCTGCTGTTGTTTGCAGTACTGACATTGTCCGCCTGTGAAGAGGGCGCGCCCCCCCTGAAAGTGAACATCGGTCAGCCGCTCTCCCCAATGCACGTGCAGAATTTGCACAACCAGGCCGCTACCATCAAGCCTATTCCCGGCAAGCTGCTAATGATCAATGTCTGGGCCACCTGGTGTGGCCCCTGTCGTCATGAAATGCCCAGCCTGCAGCGGCTGGTGGCTCGTTTAGGCGGTGACCGGCTTGCGCTGGTGGGGCTCTCGGTGGACACGGATGAGCGCGTGGTACGCGAGTATCTCATTGAAAATAAAATAGATTTCCCCAGCTTTCTGGATCGCAACATGAGTGAGGTCAGCGCTGTGCTGGGGGTGCGCATGTTCCCCTCCACCTTCTTCGTGACCCCGGATGGCGTGTTGGTGAAGGTGATCGAGGGCTGGCGGGAATGGGACACGCCGGAGTTGACCGCCGAGATTCGCGCCTTGTTACCGCCGGCATCCGCAAAATAGCCCCCGCCGGCGCAAATCCCGGGCAAATTACCCTTCTGTTTTCAGAAGAAGCCCTGGTTTTTTCGGGGTTTGACGGGCAATTTACGCCCGCTTCTAGTGGAGCTATCTCGTGCAAAAATGGTAGACTAACCGGCTCTCGGTGGCGTTGGTTTAACCGTTGCCGACGAAACATAACAAAAATATGACGGGCTTTATGCAAGGTACCGATTCGGTATCGAAAGGGGTGAGTAGGTTCGATGTTGGAAGTCCGTAATCTCGAGTGTGTGCGGGGCGATCACCGCCTGTTCACCGGATTGAACTTTGCACTGGAAGGCGGCGAGTTGTTGCGCTTGCGGGGTTCCAATGGCAGTGGCAAAACCAGCCTGTTGCGCACCCTGTGCGGCCTGCTGGAACCAGCTGAAGGTGACGTGCTGTGGCGGGGTGAAAACATCCGCGCCCAGCGGGATGAGTTTAATGCCGAATTGTTGTATCTCGGGCACAGCAACGGGGTAAAGGCGGAATTAACCGGCTTTGAGAATCTGCGCATTAATAATGCTTTATCGGGCGGTTCGCTGGCAGATGAGCGGCTTTATGAGGCGCTGGAAGAGATTGGCCTTGCTGGTCGTGAAGACCTGCCCACCCAGGTGTTGTCGCAGGGGCAAAAGCGCCGCGTGGCTCTGGCGCGACTGCTGCTAAGCAATGTCGCGCTGTGGGTGCTGGATGAACCGTTCACCGCGCTGGATGTGGGCGCGGTGGCGCAGTTGGCCAAGCTTATTGAGGCACATCTGCAAAAGGGCGGCATGGTGGTCTACACCACCCATCAGGAAGTGGAAATGCGTGCCGGCGCCTGTCGCGAAGTGAACCTTGACCAATGAATGGGATCAATGACACGGGGGCGGTGAAACAGTCCAGTTTGTTGGGCGCCTGGCGGACAATGATCGTGCGTGATTTGACGCTGGCCATGCGCCGCCGAGCCGATGTGCTCACCACGCTGTTTTTCTTCATCATCGTGGTCAGCCTGTTTCCGCTGGGCGTGAGCCCGGAGATGGCGGTGCTGCGGGAGATTGCCCCGGGAGTGATCTGGGTGGCCGCGCTGCTGGCGTCTATGTTATCGCTGGGGCGGTTGTTCTCCGATGACTTTAACGATGGCACGCTGGAACAGATGTTGTTGCTGCCACAGCCGCTATCGGTGCTGGTGCTGGCCAAGGTGAAAGCGCATTGGCTGGTGTCAGGTTTGCCACTGGTGTTGTTGTCGCCGTTGTTGGGCATGCAGCTGGGCCTGGAAGGCGATGCGATTGTGCTGTTAATGCTGACCCTGTTGTTGGGTACGCCCGTGTTGAGTCTGATTGGCTCCGTGGGTGCGGCGCTGACCCTGGGGGTGCGCGGCGGCGGGGTGTTGGTTTCCCTGCTGGTGCTGCCGTTGTATATTCCCGTGCTGATTTTTGGCACCGGTGCGGTGGATGCGGCGGTGTCGGGCATGGAATACGATGGGCATTTGTCGTTACTGGGAGCTTTTTTGGTGTTGGCCGCGTTATCCACACCACTGGCAACGGCCGCCGCGTTGCGCATCAGCGTGGAATAGCGGCTGGTTAACGTGAGCGCAAGCTTGAATGGATTTAACGATGGCTTTTAATGAGCGAATGGTATTTAAGATAGTGTTAACAATGGTTTTTAACGATGGCCTCTAACTATGGCTTCTAAGATAAGCACCGCGTGGTACTACTATTCCTCGCCAAAGAACTTTTATCCGCTGGCCGGAAAACTGATTCCGTGGTTTTGGGCGGTGTCAATCGTGTTGACGGTGATCGGCCTGTACATGAGTTTTTTTGTTGCGCCCACCGATTACAAACAGGGTGAAAGTTATCGCATCATCTTTATTCACGTGCCCGCGGCGTGGATGTCGATGCTGATTTATTTGGTGATGGCGGGTTATGCCATTATTGGCATGGCCTGGAAGGTGAGACTGGCGGACATGATGGCCAGCGCGTTGGCACCCACCGGTGCGATGTTTACTTTTCTCGCGCTGTGGACCGGTGCCTTTTGGGGTAAGCCCACGTGGGGCACGTACTGGGTGTGGGACGCACGCCTCACCTCTGAATTGATTTTGTTGTTTTTGTACATTGGTTACATCTCGCTGCAATCGGCGATTGATGATCCGCGACGTGCAGCGCGTGCCAGTGGTTTGTTGGCCATCGTCGGAGTGATTAATCTACCGGTGATTTATTGGTCAGTGAAATGGTGGAATACCTTGCATCAAGGTGCGTCGGTGAGCCCAACCATGGCACCGAAGATGGCAGAAATCATGATCGACACCATGCTGATCATGACCTTTGCTTTCTGGATGTACACCATCGCCGTGGTGCTGATGCGTGTGCGTCGCACCGTGTTGGAGCGTGAGTATCAAACCACCTGGGTGAAAGAATTACTCATCGGTCAAACGGCAGGTAGTCAAGCTGGGGTCAATTCACCAGCAACTAATCCGCCAGGAGAAAAGCAATGAGCGAGTTTTTTGCTATGGGTGGCCGTGGCTTTTATATCTGGATGTCTTATGGCGTCACCGCCCTATTCATGATTATTGAAGTCATCGCAGTGATGCGCAGTAAAAAAACAGTGTTACAGCGGTTGGCACGATTGGCGCGTGCCGAGGCTCGTGGAAATTCTTAGTGGTGTTTGTGAGCTAATCATCAGCACACAGTAAATACAGCACAGCAGTAAAATGTAGTGGGGTGATTGATATGAAAGTACGGCATAAACGAATGGCATTTATTCTTGTTGGTTTGGCAGGCCTGGCAGTGGCAGCAGGCTTGGTGCTCAATGCCTTGAACAGTAACCTGGCTTTGTACATCAGTCCCACCGAGGTGATGGCGGGCAATGCGCCCAAAGACAAAGCCTTTCGCTTGGGTGGCATGGTGGTGCAAGATAGCCTGAAACGAAAGGACGATGGTCTCACTGTGCATTTTGATGTGACCGACAACGTTAAAACCATCACTGTTGCCTTTACCGGGATCCTGCCTGACTTGTTCAAAGAAGGTACCGGCATGGTGGCGCAGGGCAAAATGAACGGTGGTGTTTTCAATGCCACAGAAGTGCTGGCGAAACACGATGAAAACTACATGTCACCGGAAGTGGCTGAGATGATGGAAAAAGGTAAAAAGGCCAATGCGGCCGCAGGTGCAATGGCGCCCTAACAGGGAGTTCAACGAGGGCGCAGTTTTTTCGAGAGTTTGGCTGTTAGTCAGCGCCCATCAGTGAAGGTTAAATGAGGATAAAAACATGATTCCAGAAATCGGACATTTTGCGCTAATCATGGCGTTGTGTGTCGCCATTGTGCAGGGCGTGGTTCCCATTGCTGGTGCGCAGTTAGGCATCCGCTCATGGATGGCATTGGCGCGACCTGCGGCTCAAGCGCAATTCATTTTTATTGTGATGGCATTTGGTTGTTTGATGTATGCCTTCATCAACAATGACTTTTCGGTGAAGTATGTTGCGACGGTGTCTAACTCCATGTTGCCCGTACAATACCGCATCGCAGCAATTTGGGGTGGTCACGAGGGCTCCTTATTGTTGTGGGCATTGATTCTGGGCATTTGGACGCTGGCTGTATCACGGTTTAGTCGCAATTTGCCGTTAGATATGGTATCGCGTGTGATCGGCGTAATGGGCCTGGTCTCTATGGGCTTTATTCTTTTCATGTTGTTTACCTCCAATCCTTTTGATCGTTTGTTGCCGGCAGCGCTCGATGGTCGTGACCTTAATCCTCTGTTGCAAGATCCCGGTCTGATTATTCACCCGCCCATGTTGTACACCGGTTATGTGGGTTTCTCCGTGGCATTCGCATTTGCGATTGCCGCATTGTTGGGTGGGCAGATGGATGCCACCTGGGCGCGCTGGTCACGCCCGTGGACCACGGTAGCGTGGATTTTTCTGACCTGCGGTATCGCTCTGGGTAGTTGGTGGGCCTATTACGAGCTTGGCTGGGGTGGCTGGTGGTTCTGGGATCCGGTTGAAAACGCGTCGTTTATGCCCTGGCTGGTGGGTACAGCGCTGGTGCATTCTCTGGCGGTAACGGAAAAGCGTGGCAGTTTCAAAAACTGGACGGTGTTGTTGGCCATCTTCGCGTTCTCGCTGAGCCTGTTGGGTACCTTCCTGGTACGTTCCGGTGTGCTGACATCGGTGCACGCCTTTGCTACTGACCCTGAGCGCGGCGTCTTTATTCTAGGCTTCCTGGTGGTGGTGATTGGTGGCTCGCTAGCCTTGTTTGCCTGGCGTGCACCAAAGGTCGGTTTGGGTGGCAGGTTTAAACTGATTTCGCGTGAAACCTTTTTGCTGACCAACAATGTGATGCTGGTGGCGGCGGCGGGTGCAGTCCTGCTGGGCACTCTGTACCCGTTGTTGTTGGATGCCTTGAATATGGGCAAGATTTCCGTGGGTCCTCCCTATTTCGATACGGTATTCCTGCCGTTGATGGCGCCCATGATTTTTCTCATGGGGCTGGGGCCGATTGCTCGTTGGAAACAGGCGAGCATTCCAGATATGGCCAGTCGTATGAAATGGGCGGCGGCCGTGAGTTTGATTATGGCGCTGATTTTGCCATTTGTGATGGGTAAATGGTCTGCGCTGACCAGCCTGGGCTTTGCCATGTCATTTTGGATATTCAGTAGCGTTGTGGTCAACATGAATGGACGCCTAGCAAAAACGGCGGCCGGTGGAACGCACGCAGGTTTGCTGACTCGAATCGCGGCATTGCCAAAATCTTACATCGGCATGAATGTTGCGCATACAGGTGTGGCGATTTTCATTATGGGTGTCACCATGGTGAAGAGCTACGAAGTAGAAAAAGATATGCGCATGGACGTGGGGGACACCGTGGAGATGGCGCATTACACCTTCCGTTTTGACGGTGTGACTGAAATAGAAGGACCGAACTACACCGCCAATCGCGGTCAGGTTTTGGTTACCGTGGATGGCAAGACAGAAACGGTGTTGCACCCGGAAAAACGTACCTATCTTGTGCAAAAAATGCCGATGACCGAGGCTGCGATTGATACCGGTCTGTTCCGTGATTTGTATGTGTCGCTGGGCGAACCTGTAGGTAAAGGTGCCTGGAGTGTGCGCATTTATTACAAACCGTTTGTAGATTGGATATGGGGCGGTGCCTTTATTATGGCGTTAGGCGGTATTTTTGCGGTGAGTGATCGTCGCTATCGGCTGGTTTCGCGCAAACGTAAAGCGCTGGAAGAGTCAGCAGATAACGTTGCGACGGATCAGTTAGCACCAGTCAAAGTAACTGAAGGAGAGCATTAAAGATGTTGCGTTATGTTGTGCCGTTGTTGGTGTTTTTAGGGGTTGCCGGGTTTTTATTGAAAGGGTTGAATCTTAACCCCCGTGAAGTACCGTCACCTTTTATCAATAAACCCGCGCCAGCCTTTACGCTGCAAAAATTGAATGCGCCGGAAAGCCAAATGTCGACAAAAGATAGGCTTGGTCAGGTGTGGTTGCTAAATGTGTGGGCGTCCTGGTGTGTGGCTTGTCGGACGGAAGCGCCGCTAATGGATCAGTTTGCACGTGCCAAGATAGTGCCGATTTATGGTTTGAATTATAAAGATACGCCCACCAATGCCAAGGCGTGGTTGCAACAGTTTGGTAATCCCTACGTGGCCAACCTGATCGATTATGAAGGCAATGTAGGTATTGATTATGGTGTTTATGGCGTGCCTGAAACCTTTGTAATCGATAAACAGGGCGTGATCCGGCACAAAGTGATTGGCCCAATTACACCCAGTATATTGGATCAATGCGTGATACCGCTGGTGAAAAAATTACAACAGGCCTCGGCAACAGGTGTCGTTACTCGTGACACTGTGGAGGGTTGCGCATGAGGTCGTTGAAATGGATTGTTGTGCTGCTACTGGTTGTTTTGATGCCGCCTTTAGTCGTTGCGAAAGAAGCGGTACCCATGTCAATGGATCCCGCCATGGAAAAACGAGTTAATCAAATTTCATCCGAATTGCGCTGTTTGGTGTGTCAAAATCAAACCATCGCTGATTCCCATGCCGAGCTAGCCATCGATCTCAAAAATCAAGTGAGAGATATGGTGAAAAAGGGACAAACGCAGGATCAGATTGTGGATTACATGGTGAAACGTTACGGAGATTTTGTCCGATACCGTCCAGCATTTAAGCCGACAACGATGCTGCTGTGGGTGGGCCCCTTTTTATTGTTGCTCATTGGTTTGGTTGTATTGGTCGTCAATTTGCGAAAACGTACAAAGGTCGCAAAGGATGATGAGGATTTATCTTCGGCAGAAAACGAGCGGCTCAGAGTGCTCTTGGAATCTGGTTCTGTAGAGCAGGGCTCTTCAAAAGAAATGGATAGGGAAAATAAGTCATGATGGTGTTTTGGTTAGTAGCCGTATTGTTGATCGCTGCGGCTTTGTTGTTTTTGTTGCCGCCACTGATTCAAAAAGCGCGAGGTGCAGTGGCTGACGACACGTTTGGTCGTGATGAACTCAATATTACTATTTTCAAAGATCAATTAGCGGAGCTCGAGCGCGACCTGTCTGTTGGCGTGGTAACGCAAGATCAGTATGAGACGGCCAAGCATGATTTAGAGCGTAGCTTTTTACAGAATACTAATACTGAAAATGATGAGTCTGTGTCACAGGTTGATCGAGTGATAGGTCGGTCAGCGGCCGTGGTTATTACTATATTGATTCCTGTCATGGCAGTGAGTATTTATAACCTATTAGGTTCTGGTAAGGCAGGGTTGCATCCAGAGGATGCTCGTCCGCAGGTGCAAGCTGAAGGACATAAAGGTACGTTAGAAGAACAGGTGCGTATGCTGCAGGATCAGTTGCAAACGAATCCGGATGACGTCGAAGGTTGGACGATGCTGGCGCGCTCTTATTATTTCCTTAAGCAGTACGGTGCCGCAGCTGAAACATTCGCGCGGGCTTCCGGATTGCAGAAAGACTCGAATGCAGAATTGTTGGCAGATTACGCTGATGCGCTAGCCATGGCCAATGGCAGGAATATGGCGGGTAAGCCGTATGAGCTGGTGAAGAAGGCTTTGACGATTAAGCCTAAATATCAGAAGGCTCTATGGTTGGCAGGCACGGCAACGTATCAGACGGGAGATTTTGAATCCACGCTGGGTTACTGGAAACGCTTGCTGGAAATTTTCCCCAAGGGGTCTGACAATTATGCGCAAATGCAGAAAAACATTGCAGAGATTCAACAAAAGCTCGGCTTGCCTGTTGATGCTGAAATACAAATGGCAGCCACTGGGGGTGCAAGTATCTCTGGCGTGGTGAGCTTGGATGAGTCGTTGATGTTAGATGCGGCCATTGGCGATACTCTATTCGTTTATGCGCGCGCGGCCACAGGGCCGCGGATGCCGCTGGCGATTGTGCGTAAAACGGTGAAAGATTTGCCACTGAAATTTACGTTGAATGATTCCATGGCAATGAACCCCGCGATGAAGCTGTCTAACTTCAAGCAGGTGGTTGTCGGCGCACGCATTTCAAAAAGTGGAAATGCTATGCCTCAGCCGGGAGATCTGCAGGTGGTCTCTCAACCTATGGGGGTTGATGATGTGACTGGGGTGGAGCTGGTAATTAATGAAGTCATTAAATAATATCGTCATTAGTAATTGGAGGAAAATATGATGAATAAGTATTCTTTCGCAAAACTGTGTTTGAGCCTTTTATTGCTAGTGGCGTCCACTAGTACGGTATTTGCGGGTGACCCTATGAAAGGGCGGCCTTTATATGAGAATCGTTGCGCGGGATGCCATGGAGAAAATGGCTCACCACAGGTGGCACAGGTGCCTAACTTCAAACTCGGCCAGGGGCTGATGAAGTCAGATCAACAGTTGCTGGATTTTGTAAAGAAAGGAAAGGGCGTCATGCCGGCATTCAATGGCATTCTTACCGATACTGAAATCCGCGATATCATTGCCCATGTAAGAACCTTTTTCTAATGGTCTTTGTATTTGATAAAAAAAGCGTGAAGCCATGGCTTGCCACTATGGCCATTCTATTGTTGGTTGCCTGCTCAAACGATGAAACAGCCGTATCGAATACCGATACGTCGTCTGCTGCTCAGACTTCACCGACCGCACCAGCCATGCCGCCAACCAGCTCGCAGGCTAACAATACAAGTGCTGCAAGTAAGGGTGGTTATCGTGTTGTTGATTCATTCAATGTCGGTGAGCGTGTGTATGTGCGTTCTATGGAAATGGACGAAAAACAAAAGCGCTTGTGGGTGGGTACCAGTGTCGGCGTGTTGGAGGTCGATACCACTACGCGAAATTTGCTCAATACCTACACGCGTGATCAGGGGCTGGCCAATGAATATGTGTTTGGTATGCACATTGATCAAAAAGGCAATCGTTGGTTTGGCACCAATGGTGGTGGCATCTCACGATATTCTCCGGCAAAGGAATGGAAGACATTCTTCCCCATGCATGGCCTGGCCGATTACTGGGTGTATTCGTTTGCCGAACAGGCTGATGGCACGCTATGGATTGGTACTTGGGCGGGCCTGAGTAAATTTGATCCCAAAACCGAAACCTTTCAGACCTATGTAAAAGAGTTGGTGAACGAATGGGTGTACGGTCTGGATGTGGATTCACAACAACGCGTGTGGATTGGCACCGAGGGCGGCGTCAATATGTTCGATGGCAAAACCTGGGCAACCTGGACGCATAAAGAAGGCCTGGGTGCAGATAATGAGCAGAACCTGCCTATCAGTACCAATACCGGATTAGGAACACGCTCACGTCATGATTTGAGTATCCTCTCCATGGATCAGCAGACGTATAATCCCAACTATGTATTCTCATTGGTGGTGGCGAAAGACGACACCGTATGGGCTGGTACCTGGGGTGGTGGTGTAAGTCACTTTGATGGCAAGACCTGGCACAGCTACACCACAAAAGATGGTCTGGCCGGGAATATTGTTTACAGTGTCGCACAAGATAAAAATGGGGGCATGTGGTTTGGCACCAACGCTGGGCTATCGCGTTTTGATGGTAAAGAGTGGCATATTTTTACCAAGTCAGATGGTCTGTTGGATAACAATATTTATGCCGTCACACCTGCAGGCAAAGGTCAGGTCTGGGTCGGTAGTCGCGCGGGCGTAGTGCTGCTGAGCGCTGGAAAATAAATCAAATAACAGTACCCATTTGAAAGGGTGCGGGAAAACAGAATGTATCGGAGGACGTTGTGAATATTAGTGCAAAGGGTTTGGCAGTAGCGGCGCTGGTCGCTGGGGGGCTGATTGTTGCGGCCTATAATTTCGGCAGCAAACAGAATACGAATGCACCTAGTGCGCCGCCCCTGGCTGGCGCCACACAAATGCCGCCCGGCCATCCCGGTGGGGCCACCGCTCCGGCGGTTGATTTATTACCCAACCAGCCTGCAAGTACGGCTAAATTTGCACATTTTCGTGTGGGGCAGCGCAATGTTAAAGGCATGCTGGCCGATGGCAATGAAGTGTGGGTGGGCACCTCGGGTGGTGTCATTCGTTATGACTTGAAAACGAATGATTACAAATTATATGACGTCAAAAACAAAAGTTTGATTTCTAATGGGGTATTTCACATTAGCAAACTGCATGGAAAAATCATGGTGGGCACCTATGGCGGCGGTCTGTCTGTTTACACGCCGGAAACGGATCAATGGAAAAACTACAATATCCCTGACGG
>CAZXZI010000039.1:0-23842 GCA_964645165.1 uncultured Ectothiorhodospiraceae bacterium | reverse complement strand
ACTGTGGTCAATCAGCTCAAGGAACAGTTTGGTTTCAAGAGCGTGATGGAAGTGCCGAAACTTGAAAAAATCACCCTGAACATGGGGATTGGCGAAGCAATCGGCGACAAAAAGATTATCCAGAATGCTGTCGGTGATATGACCAAGATTGCCGGCCAGAAGCCTGTCGTTAATCATGCACGCTTGTCTGTCGCCGGTTTTAAAGTACGTGAAGGCTGGCCCATCGGCTGCAAAGTCACGCTGCGTCGTGAACGCATGTATGACTTTATGGATCGCTTGGTGAGTATTGCGATTCCGCGTATTCGTGATTTTCGTGGCCTGAAGCCTAATGCCTTTGATGGCCGTGGTAATTACAGCATGGGCATCCAGGAGCAGATTATTTTCCCGGAAATTGATTACGATAAAATCGATGCGATTCGTGGTATGGATATTACCTTTACCACTAGCGCAAAGACTGACGACGAAGCGCGTGCGTTGTTAACCGCTTTCAATCTTCCTCTTAAAAAGTAAATAAGCAGCAAAAATAGAGAGACCAGCATGGCAAAACAATCGATCATTAACCGTGAATTGAAACGCACACGTACTGTTGCAAAATATGCAGCAAAACGCGCTGAACTAAAGGCTCAGTTGAAAGACTCGAACCTGAGCGGCGAAGAACGCGAAGAAGCGCAACGCAAGTTTCAATCTTTGCCTCGCAATGCCAGCCCTTGTCGCCAACGTAATCGCTGCCGCATAACGGGTCGGCCACACGGTTATTATCGCAAGTTTGGACTGTCACGTACCAAGTTACGTGAAGCAGCAATGCGCGGGGATATCCCTGGCTTGGTTAAGGCGAGCTGGTAAGGCGCTACGCGCCAGTATCGAGGGACGAGTATCGAGTTGCTAGGACTTTTCTGCTAGGAAAGTCACCTAGCCCCTAGAAACTAGTCACTCTCTTACGTAAGTTATTTAAACCGAAATTATTAGGCCTGTTGCCTATTTTTGTGCAGCAGGAAGTTTAGGAGATATGGCATGAGCATGACTGATCCCATAGCGGACATGTTGACACGCATTCGAAATGCGCTGTCAGCGGGTAAGCTGACTGTGACGATGCCGTCTTCCACAAAGAAAGTCGCTATCGCGAATTTGTTGAAGGAAGAAGGTTACGTGACAGGTGTTAATACACAGGATATCGATGGCAAGCCGGTGTTGGAAGTTGCTCTCAAGTATTATGAGGGTGCGCCGGTTATCGATATGATTAAACGCGTGAGCCGTCCTGGTCTGCGTGTTTATAAAGGCAAGGACGAGCTGCCTACCGTGATGAACGGTTTAGGCGTCGCTGTTGTTTCCACCTCAAAAGGTTTGATGACAGATCGTGCCGCGCGTAAAGCGGGTCACGGTGGCGAAGTCATCTGCTACGTAGCATAAGGGGAAATAATATGTCTCGCGTTGCAAATAATCCGGTACAAATTCCATCAGGCGTTGAAGTAACTCTTAACGGCCAGATGGCGAAAGTGAAGGGTGCCAAGGGTGAAATGAATCACGAAGTTCATGCTGCGGTTGAAGTGAATCAGCAAGATTCTACATTGACCTTTGCAGCTCGTGACGCTGCACAAGGCTCAAATGCCTTGGCGGGCACCACTCGCGCTTTGTTGAATAACATGGTGAAAGGCGTAACTCAGGGCTTTGAGAAAAAACTGACGCTGATCGGTGTTGGTTATCGTGCACAGGCTCAGGGTAAAAATCTCAATCTGTCTCTGGGTTTTTCGCACCCGGTAGTATTTGAAATACCGGACGGCATCAAGATTGAAACGCCTAGCCAAACAGAGATTGTTGTGTCGGGTATTGATAAACAGCAAGTTGGGCAAGTAGCCGCGAATATTCGCGCTTATCGCCCACCTGAGCCATACAAAGGCAAGGGCGTTCGTTATACGGATGAGCATGTTGTTCGTAAAGAAGCTAAGAAGAAGTAGGGGCGAATCGAAATGAATAAAAGACAAAGTCGTTTACGTCGTGCCTTGCGCACACGTTGCAAGATTCGCGAACTGGGAGCGCATCGTCTGTGCGTACACCGTACAGCTCAACACACATACGCCCAGGTGATTTCACCCGATGGCGACAAGGTTGTGGCCAGCGCTTCGACATTAGAAGCCGATGTGAAGTCTGCTCTCAAGCACACGGGTAACGTTGAAGCGGCGACCAAAATCGGTCAACTCATTGCAGAACGTGCAAAGGCATCGGGTGTTGATCAGGTTGCATTTGATCGCTCGGGTTTCAAATATCATGGCCGCGTGAAAGCGCTTGCCGATGCCGCTCGTGAAAGCGGTCTGACTATCTAGAAATAGGAATAAGGTATCTGGCATGGCTAAATTTGATGCACAAGGTCCAAGTGACGGTTTAATCGAGAAACTGGTTAACATTAATCGCGTGGCAAAAGTTGTGAAGGGTGGTCGTATTTTTGGTTTCACGGCGCTGACGGTAGTGGGCGACGGTGAAGGCAAAATCGGTTTTGGCCGTGGCAAGGCGCGCGAAGTACCCGTTGCGGTACAGAAGGCAATGGAAGACGCCCGCAAGAATATGCGAAAAGTGAACCTCAAAGGCGGCACGTTACAATATCCGCTGATAGGTAACCACGGTGCGGCCAAAGTGGTCATGCTGCCAGCCTCAGAAGGTACAGGCATTATCGCTGGTGGCCCAATGCGTGCAGTATTTGAAGCCGTAGGCGTACGTGATGTGCTGGCAAAATGCATCGGCTCAAATAATCCGATCAATGTTGTACGAGCAACCTTTAAAGGTTTAAGTGAAATGACAACACCTGAATCCGTTGCAGCCAAACGCGGTAAAAGTGTTGAAGAGATTTCGGGGTAAGTTATGGCCAGTCAAGTCAAAGTTACATTAACCAAAAGTGTCATTGGTCGTTTGCCAGCACACAAAGCTTGTGTGGCCGGTCTCGGATTGCGTCGCATGCATCAAACGGTCTCTGTTATTGATACGCCGGAAAATCGCGGCATGATAAATACTGTGTCGTACATGCTGAAGGTTGAGGAAGCATAAAATGTATTTAAATACACTTAAGCCTGCAGAGGGCTCGAAGAAAGACCCAAAACGTGTTGGTCGTGGTATCGGCTCCGGTTTGGGTAAAACGGGTGGTCGTGGGCACAAGGGACAAAAGTCTCGTTCCGGTGGCTTCCACAAGGTAGGTTTTGAAGGCGGGCAGATGCCTTTGCAGCGTCGCTTACCGAAAGTGGGCTTTAATTCACGGACTGCGCGTTTTGTTGCAGAGATTCGGTTACACGAATTAGCCTTGGTGGATGGTGGCGTCGTTGACCTGCTGGCATTAAAGACGGCCAACATCGTGGGCCAGCAGATTAAACGTGCCAAGGTGATTCTGTCTGGCGAAATCAGCAAAGCCGTGACGGTGAGTGGTCTGGGTGTCACAAAAGGCGCACGTGCAGCGATTGAAGCCGCTGGCGGAAAGGTCGAGGACTAACAGCCGGTGTCTGCCTCAAGTTCTTCCATGCTCGGAGCCTTGGGCTCAGGTAAGCTAACTGAACTCAAACAACGTTTGTTGTTTGTGGTGTTGGCAATGATTGTTTTTCGAATCGGCTCATTTATTCCCGTACCTGGAATAGATCCGGCAGCATTGGCTGCATTGTTTGAACAGCAAAAAGGCACGATCCTTGACATGTTTAACATGTTTTCAGGTGGTGCGCTTAAGCGTTTATCGCTGTTTGCGTTGGGTGTTATGCCTTACATATCTGCCTCGATTATCATGCAGTTATTGACTGCCGTGGTACCGAAGCTCGAGCAAATGAAAAAAGAGGGTGAGTCAGGACGCCGAAAGATTACCCAGTACACGCGTTACGGCACACTGGCATTGGCAACTTTCCAGTCTGTCGGTGTGGCTGTTGCTTTACAGAGTCAGACTGTTGGCTCTCTTGCGGTGGTTCCAACACCGGGATCGGCGTTTGTTTTTACGGCTGTGATCAGTCTGGTCACTGGTACGATGTTTTTGATGTGGCTGGGTGAGCAAGTTACGGAGCGCGGCATCGGTAATGGTATATCGCTGATTATTTTTGCCGGTATTGTGGCAGGGCTGCCAGCGGCCATTGGTGGCACCTTAGAACTAGCGCGCATTGGAGAGCTGAGCGCATTTTTGGTATTAGCGCTGCTGGTGTTATCCATTGCGGTGACAGGCTTCGTGGTGTTTATGGAACGAGGCCAACGACGCATTACTGTGAATTACGCCAAGCGCCAGCAAGGACGAAAGGTGTATGCGGCACAAAAGAGCCACTTGCCGCTAAAAGTTAATATGGCTGGCGTAATTCCGCCGATTTTCGCGTCTAGTATTATTTTGTTTCCAGCGACTTTGGGTAGTTGGTTTGGACAGTCTGAAGGCATGGGATGGTTGAAAGACATCGCATCCACTCTGTCGCCAGGACAACCGGTGTACGTGTTTTTCTACGCTATGGCGATTGTGTTCTTTTGTTTTTTTTATACGGCGCTGCAGTTTAATCCGAAAGACACTGCCGATAATTTGAAGCGTTCCGGCGCGTTTATTCCCGGGATTCGTCCTGGGCAGAATACGGCGAAGTATATTGATGGAGTGATGTCGCGCCTGACGCTCATTGGTGCCATTTACATCACTGCAGTATGTCTGTTACCAGAATTTATGATTGTGTACTGGAACGTACCGTTTTATTTCGGCGGAACATCATTGTTGATTATCGTGGTAGTGGTGATGGATTTTATTTCCCAAATCCAGTCACACCTGATGTCTCACCAGTACGAAGGCCTGATGAAAAAGGCCAGTTTGAAAGGGTATGGTCGCAGCGGCATTTAGTCACTGTGAATGAGTCAATCGGGCAATGAGCCCGGGCCATAAAGGCCGTTAGCAGTTGGAGAATGACCATGAAAGTACGTGCTTCGGTGAAGAAAATTTGCAACAAGTGCAAGGTGGTACGCCGCAAGGGCGTGGTTCGCGTGATTTGCGTAGACCCCCGTCACAAGCAGCGTCAGGGTTAAACCTTACTTTTACCCATCTGGCTTGCTGCTGGGTGGAAAACTGATTACAATAGCCGGCTTTCTACGGCGTTATTTTGGAGATTGTTTGAATGGCTCGTATTGCCGGCATTAATATTCCAGCGCACAAGCACACTGTGATTGGGCTGAGAGCGATTTTTGGTATAGGTTCGACTCGCGCAACGCAAATTTGTGCAGCGGCGGGCGTCAAGACGGATGCCAAAATCAAGGATCTGACCGAAGCTGAACTGGATCTGTTGCGTTCGGAAGTGGGCAAATTCGACGTTGAAGGTGATCTTCGACGCGAAGTTTCCATGAATATCAAACGCCTGATGGATTTGGGCTGCTACCGTGGTATTCGGCATCGTCGTGGCTTACCGCTGCGTGGTCAGCGTACTCGAACCAATGCGCGTACCCGTAAAGGTCCACGCCGCATGGTTCGCAACTAGCACTGAAACAATTTTAGTTTAGTACTAGATTTCAAAGCTAGGTTTCGTAAAAGAATTTATTTTTAAACAATAGTTTGATCAACACAGGTTATTAGCATGGCAAGTCCTCGCACTCGCAAGAAAGTTAAAAAGAACGTCGTGGACGGAATCGCCCACGTACATGCGACTTTCAATAACACCATCGTTACGGTTACCGATCGACAAGGCAACGCCTTGGCCTGGGCAACTGCTGGTGGCTCTGGTTTCCGTGGCTCACGTAAGAGCACACCGTTTGCGGCACAGGTCGCTGCTGAACGTGTGGCGGACGTGGTTAAAGAAATGGGCATGAAAAATCTGGATGTGTGCGTGAAGGGCCCCGGCCCCGGTCGCGAATCTGCAATCCGCGCATTGAATACAAATGGCTTTAATATCACCAGCATTACTGACGTTACGCCGATCCCACATAACGGTTGTCGTCCACCAAAACGCCGTCGCGTTTAAGTTTGTATCATCTTTTGGAGCAAGTGAAGAATGGCTAGATATGTAGGTCCCAAATGTCGTCAGTGTCGTCGTGAAGGCGAGAAGCTTTTTTTGAAAGGCGAAAAATGCTACAGCGCTAAATGTGCAATGGAAAATCGTGCCTTCCCTCCGGGTCAGCACGGTCAACGTCGTACCCGTACTTCGGATTACGCCACACAGTTGCGCGAGAAGCAGAAAATGCGCCGCACTTACGGCATTCTTGAAGGCCAGTTCCGTCTTTATTACAAGTCTGCTGATAGTAGCAAGGGCGCGACCGGTGAAAATCTGTTGCAGGCTCTGGAGTCGCGCATTGATAACGTCGTGTACCGTATGGGTTTTGCGGCATCTCGCAGTGAAGCGCGTCAGTTAGTGCGCCACAAAGCCATCAGTGTCAACGGCGTAACCGTGACCATTCCTTCCTATCAGGTTAATCCTGCAGATGAAATAGCGGTACGCGAAGCTAGTCGTAATCAATTACGAATCCAATCTGCGATGGATATGGCGAGCCAACGTGGTTTTGCAGAATGGATCGATGTTGACGCCAAAAAATTTACCGGTGTGTTTAAAGCACGTCCGGAACGCTCAGAATTGTCATCTGACATTAATGAGCATTTGATTGTTGAGCTGTATTCCAAGTAATCGGTAGTTCGAAACGGAAAACACAAATCAGCCGCGGCTGGTGAGCATTGTTTGTACAGTTTGTTTGAAAAAAGTTTTGTAGAGACAATGTGCCAGACGGCCAGAGAGGAAAATCCATGCAGGGTTCTGTATCTGAATTTTTAAAACCAAGTATCGTAAACGTTCAATCATTGACTGAACGCCATGCCAAGGTGACCTTGGAGCCATTGGAACGCGGTTTTGGCCACACATTGGGCAACGCTCTGCGTCGCATCTTGTTGTCATCTATCTCCGGTTGCGCAGTGGTTGAAGCTGAAATCGAAGGCGTGCTGCACGAGTACAGCACAATCGAAGGCGTTCAAGAAGACGTTATCGACATCCTGCTGAACCTCAAGGGTTTGGCGTTCCGCATGCACACGCAAAACGAAACGGTATTGACACTGGAAAAATCGGGTGAAGGTCCGGTCACGGCTGCAGATATCAGCCTTGGTCACGACGTCGAGTTAGTTAATCCTGATCACGTGATTGCACACCTGACCAAAAATGGTTCTCTGAAAATGACCTTGAAGGTCAGCACCGGCCGTGGTTATGAAGCATCGACCACGCGCGACACTGAGGGCGAAGGCCGTGCCATTGGTCGTTTGCAGCTGGATGCCTCATTCAGTCCCATCGAGCGTGTTGCCTACACCGTGGAGCGTGCGCGCGTTGAACAGCGCACCGATCTGGATAAACTGATTATTGAGCTGGAAACCGATGGTACATTGGATCCAGAACAGGTTGTGCGTTCTGCTGCGACTATCCTGCAGGATCAACTGTCTACCTTCGTTGATTTGCAGAGCCGCCAGGAAGACACGGCTAAGTCGGACGAGCCTGAGGTCGATCCAGTGTTGTTGCGTCCGGTTGATGACCTTGAGCTTACCGTGCGTTCAGCTAACTGCCTGAAAGCCGAACAAATTTATTACATTGGTGATTTGATTCAGTGCACCGAAGTGGAGCTGCTGAAAACCCCGAACCTGGGTAGAAAATCACTCACTGAAATCAAGAGCGTGTTAGCCACCAAAGGTCTGTCGTTAGGCATGCGTTTGGAAAATTGGCCGCCAGCAAGTCTAACTCTGAAAGAACAGAGCGAACTTGCTTAAGCATTTGTGATTCTGCAACTAGCCCGTTAAAAGATAGAGTTAAAGGAACATCCCATGCGTCATCGTCAATCCGGTCGACAACTAAACCGAAACAGCAGCCATCGTAAGGCCATGTTTCGTAATATGGCCTCATCATTGTTTGAGCATGAAGTCATCAAGACTACAGTGCCTAAAGCAAAAGAATTACGCCGCGTCGTGGAGCCGCTGATTACTCGTGCCAAATCAGATTCCGTGGCCAACCGCCGCATCGTGTTTGATCGTATCCGCAATCGGGACATGGTGACCAAGCTGTTTGCTGAGTTGGGTCCACGATACGATTCTCGTCCCGGTGGCTACCTGCGCATTCTCAAATGCGGCTTCCGTACTGGTGACAATGCACCAATGGCCATTGTTGAACTGGTGGATCGTCCTGATGCTGAAGAAGAGGCAGAAGCCGCTGAAGAATAAGGGTTCGTTCTTCGAACCGCCAAAAAAGCCGGGCACTGCCCGGCTTTTTTGTGCCAAAATATTGGATTTTAGGCTGACTACTTTTTACCGTTAATGTGTCGATAGAAATATTTGATATAAAACATGCCTACTAGTAGCTTCAACGTATTAGCAATAACTGATACAGTTGCTAGGATTTTATTAAGAGTGTTTCCCACAGGGGTAACACAGTGTGTCAATCTTCATCACCGAAGCTCACTCCATCGCTGAAAGGGGAAAACAATGATTTTCGAAGGATTCATTGAAGCAGAGACGGTTTTTCTTTGGGGCAGTTTCATACTTGCCGTCATACTAGGTGCCGTCGCCAATAAAACCAATTTCTGCACCATGGGTGCCGTTTCTGATTGGGTCAACATGGGCGATCTTGGTCGTATCCGGGCCTGGCTACTGGCGATCGCAGTGGCCATGTTGGGCGTTGTGACTTTGGAAAGCCTGGGGATGATTGATCCGAACAGCGCTTTTCCTCCCTACCGCGCATCCAACCTAATCTGGGCCGAGAATCTTCTCGGCGGTTTAATGTTTGGCATTGGCATGACCTTAGCCAGTGGTTGCGGCAACAAAACATTAGTGCGCATTGGCGGTGGTAATTTTAAATCCGTGATGGTCTTGGTAGTCATTGCAGTCATCGCTTTTTACATGACTAACCCTTTCCCCGGCACCGATAAAACTCTGTTCAGCGAACTTTTTTACAGTTGGATTCGGCCGCTGGCTATTTCGACCGACAATGGCCAGGATCTCGGCAGTCTAGTGAATGCAGACAATGCCCTAATGACGCGTTTGCTGATTGGCGGCGTGTTAGGTCTGGCGCTACTGATTTTCATCTTCAAATCGGCCGAATTCCGCGGCAGTCGTGACAATATCATTGGCGGGGTTATGGTAGGTCTGGTGGTGCTGGGCGGCTGGTACGTGAGCAGTAACGTTCAGGTCAATGTGGAAGACGAGCCGTATAGCCTTAGTGCCTATTACAGTGAATGGGACATGCTGGCTGATTCCGATAAAGGAAAACCGGCCATGGGAGCTCCACTGAGTCCGCAGTCCTACACCTTCATCAATCCCATGGGACAGACCTTTGGTTATGTGCTGAGTGGTGCGAAAAGCCCCATGCTGACCTTTGGCATTATGGCTTTGTTAGGGGTGATCGTGGGTTCATTCCTGTGGGCTCTGCTAACTAAGGGCCTGCGTTTTGAATGGTTTAGTTCGTTCAAGGATTTTTTCACACACATGTTTGGTGCCGTGTTCATGGGCTTTGGTGGTGTGCTGGGTCTGGGTTGTACGATAGGCCAGGGCATCACCGGCGTTTCTACTTTGGCGGTGGGTTCCTTTCTGGCGCTGATCGCCATCGTCTTCGGCAGCGCCATCACTATGAAAGTCCAGTATTACAAATTGGTATATGAGGAAGAAGCCAATTTTGTCAGTGCGCTGGTTGCCGGTTTGGCGGACATGAAGCTGTTGCCAAAAGGCCTGCGCAAGCTCGACGCGGTTTAATCAGCAAAGCTGAAAGTTGTGTGGCGTTAACCGACAAATATTTGTCGGTTAACGCCACGCTTCATCTTGTTATTCCCCGCCATTTCTGTATGATTTGCATTCCTTTTTTCGGGCCGTTAGCTCAGTTGGTAGAGCACCGGACTTTTAATCCGATGGTCCCGCGTTCGAGTCGCGGACGGCCCACCATTTTTACCATGGAGTTCGATTGAAACGACGCAATCGCGTCCACTAAATCGTCCATCGTTTCGACACAGAGTTAGCGCCATGTCCGAGTTCTTGCAAGAAGTTCAGCGACGTCGGGCGTTTGCGATCATCTCCCATCCCGATGCGGGTAAAACCACGCTTACCGAAAAACTGCTGCTGTTTGGACAGGCCATTCAGTTGGCGGGTACTGTCAAAGGCCGCAAGGCTGCGCGCCACGCCACTTCCGACTGGATGGCGCTGGAGCAGGAACGTGGCATCTCGGTTACCACCTCCATCATGCAGTTCCCCTATCGGGACGCGATCATCAATCTGCTGGACACCCCCGGCCACGAAGATTTTTCCGAAGATACCTATCGCACTTTGACCGCCGCCGACTCTGCGCTGATGGTCATCGACTGCGCCAAAGGGGTTGAACAGCGCACGGTTAAACTGATGGAAGTCTGCCGACTGCGCGATACGCCGATTATCAGCTTCATCAACAAACTGGACCGCGAAGGCCGTGACCCACTGGAACTGTTGGACGAAGTGGAAGACGTGCTGAAAATTAAATGCGCCCCCATGACCTGGCCCATCGGAATGGGCAAAAACTTCAAAGGTGTGTATGACCTGTACGCCGACAAAGTGCATTTATTCAGTGCCACACATGGTGGTAAAATACAGCAAGGTGAGGTCATTGAAGGTTTGGACAATGCGCGTCTCGACGAATTGTTCGGATCAATGATGGAAGAGTTCCGCGAAGAAGTGGAATTGGTAAAAGGGGCCAGCCATGAATTTGATCTCAATGCTTTTTTAGCAGGCAAACTCACACCAGTCTATTTTGGTTCTGCCATCAACAACTTTGGCGTGCAGGAATTGCTGGATGCCCTGGTAAACTTTGCGCCGCAACCGCCGTCACGTATGACGCAAACCCGTGAAGTGAAGTCCGACGAAGAAAAGTTTTCCGGCTTTGTGTTTAAGATCCAGGCCAACATGGATCCTAAACATCGTGATCGTATCGCCTTTCTGCGCATCTGCTCAGGCACTTACCACAAAGGCATGAAAGTGAAACATGTGCGCATCGGTCGTGATATTAAAATTCCCACGGCAATTACTTTTATGGCCTCCGATCGCGAACACGTGGAAGATGCGTATTCCGGCGACATCATCGGCTTACACAATCACGGCAGCATTCAGATCGGCGACACTTTCACGCAAGGTGAAGACCTGAAGTTTACCGGCATCCCACATTTTGCCCCGGAGTTGTTCCGCCGCGCCCGCCTCAAAGACCCGCTGCGAATGAAAGCCCTGCAAAAGGGTTTACAGGAATTATGCGAAGAAGGTGCATCCCAATTGTTTCGCCCCATGAATAACAATGATCTTATCGTCGGTGCGGTGGGTGTATTGCAATTCGATGTGGTTGTGCACCGCTTAAAAAATGAATACAACGTGGAGTGTGTGTTTGAAAATGTGAACGTCGCCACCGCGCGCTGGGTGGACTGTGAAGATGAAAAAATGCTCAACGATTTTAAGCGCAAGGCATCTGACAATTTGGCGTTAGACGGCGATAATAACCTCACTTATATTGCGCCAACGCGGATCAATCTTGAATTGATGAAAGAACGTTGGGCGGATATTGAATTTCACGCCACGCGTGAACACTGATTGCTTTTGTGCTCAAGCAAGAGCCACTAGTCTTTTCGCACCCAGCGCACAAATGCCACGCTATCTGCTTTCTCCGGTACGGCTTCCCCGTGCAAAAAGTGCACCTGCCAGAAACTGCCATCTCGATTAACGAAACGGGTGCTAGTCCAGTAAACGCCACCAGTTACTGTCGGAAATAGTGCGTTGTTAATCGCAGGCTGCGAACAACGCAGTTCAATGAGTGAGCTGAGTTCGGTGAGTGTCGGTAAGCGCCAGCGATCTTTCGCGATCAGCTCGACAATGGCGTACGGCAAAGCACGTGCTTCACCCAGGCAGCTGCCGTTATCCCAGGTTTGACCCAGACTACATTGCGACCACCGCAGACCAGTGCGCTGGTCGGTGATGCTGCCGTCCCGATTATCGTGAAAATGGGAGGCGGGCGTGGTGGCCGCCATGTTGTCGTTGCAGTTTTGTGCCAGCACAGGAACTTGAATGGCCAGACACAGGAAAGTGCCTATCAGCAAACGGAAGTGGTTCATTTTTGTGGAGAATCCTGCGGCTGACCGTGTACCAAGCGCACATGCACCCGGTCATTTTTGAAATAGGCATAGTCAAAACCAAAAGCAAAACCGATGCCCCAGGCTTCCCGTGGTGCACGGGCATTGGCATCGGCCGACCAGTAAAACTGTGCAAGGGCGTTGGGGAAGGCCTGCGTGTCGGTGGCAGGTCCGGGGTAGGGGACACGGTAGTCCACCAGGCTGCGCAGCTCTTCGCGATGGGGTAGACGCCAGTCGTGGGCATTGCAGAGCCCCTCCTCATTCACCGCGTTAATAAAGCGTTGGGTGTCGCAGATCGATTGTGGCGCAGCTTCCCGACATTCCTGGTAAGCGGGTTCCCCCGCCAGACCACCGTTGCGGGTATGATTGGTGTCAAACCAGTTAAACGTATTGTGGCGGTGATGCAGCCCCTTCGCCTGAGTCTTTCCTTCCCAGGTTAGCCCCGTACGCTGATCGAAGATACAGGGCCATTCCTGCCGTTGTTGCAGGCTTTTGGCCGTTAAAGGCCTGCCCATTTGATCCAGCGGAACAAAGCGCGTTTCCGCGGCGTTTACCGCCTCGTGGAACAGAGCCGTGATCATGATGAGATAAATGGGCGGTAGTCTTGGTCGCATAACGGTAACCTGTGCATTGTAACCTGTCCTATTTGTCGGTTGTGCCCGTATCCGGTATTTCTACACACTGGTGATTAGGGTTAAATACTGGTAATTTGTGACGCCATTCTTTTGAATGGCGTGAAAAGTGCATTAAATTCAAGGATAAGGGCTTGCAAGAGAAAGCAGTTTCTAAAAAGAATACTTTGCCTGGTTTAGGGCAAATCGGCGGGGGAAATGCGGGAAATCCCCTAGTGCACGTCAGAAAAATGGCGGCTTTCAGCATTCGCCGGGTCAGGCGAGTAAAATAGGGGCAATAAAATAGCATGATCGATGGGCGCAATAATGGCTGACTGGGGAACGAATCTCCTGACACGAATGGCTGCCGTGGGCACCGACAAACGCCTGCCGCTGTTGGCGATGCTGCTGTTGATTGCACTGCTGGCGCAAAGCCTGGCACAGCTGACCTGGCAGGTACTGCCGAGCCAACCTGTACAGCCGATAGCAATGCCCCGGAGCGTGAGTCACTCCCCGGCTGAGCAGGCGGGCAGTACAGATGTCAGCCGTATCAGTCAGTGGCACCTGTTTGGCGAGATTCAAAAGGCCGCGCCCAAAGTCGTGGCGCAAGCGACCGAGGCACCGGACACCCAACTGAATTTGAAATTACGCGGCCTGCTAGCCTCTTCCGACCCTGTGGCCGCCCGCGCCATTATTGCCGACGGCAAAGGGTCGGAAGAGGCCTACAAAGTGGGTCAAAAGCTGCCCGGTAATGCGGTATTGCGGGAAATTTATACGGATCGGGTGATTCTGGAATACCGCGGTAGACTCGAGGCCTTGCGTCTGCCAAAGGATTCGCTGGCCAATTCACAGGTGCCACGCACGTTAGCCACAAACTCGGCGCAATCGCGTCGCCGTGGCGTGAAACAGGCGGGCACCGCCGATAATGCGGCTTTGCTGCGCCAGTATCGGGATGCGCTGATCAATCGGCCGCAGACCCTGATGAATTTGGTGAATGCCACGCCGGTGACGGACAAAGCCACCGGCAGGCTCAAGGGTTACCGCATCCGCCCCGGTAGAGATCGTAAACTGCTGGGACGCTTCGGGCTGAAAAGTGGTGACGTGGTAACCACCGTGAACGGCGTGGCACTGAACAATCCCATCAAGGCGCTGGAAATTCTGCGCGACTTGTCCACGGCCAGCTCGGTGACCCTGGATGTTGAGCGCAACGGGGTGATGGAATCTTTTGCCTTTCAGGTGGAGTGACGTGAGAGAATGAGCCCTGATCGCAGGGGTGATGAACATAATGCTGAGATAAGGCAATGGTTGGGAAAACAATGGCTAGGAAAGCAATAGCCATGAAAATAAGGATCAGGATATCGGATGAAGATTGAGCGAGTACAAACGAAACTGTCTTTGCAAAAGCTGAGCTACGCCTGGCTGATGATTGGGCTGCTGTGGGTATCATCAGGCTTCGCGGCCGACACCAGTACGTTGAACTTTAAAGGCGCTGACATCCGCGCGGTGATCAGCTCCATCGCCGAAGTCACCGGTAAAAACTTCATTGTGGATCCGCGCGTCAAAGGCAAGGTGACATTGATCTCCAATCGCGCCATGAGTAAAGGCGAAGTCTACAAAGTCTTTTTATCCATTCTGGAAGTGCATGGTTACTCTGCCATTCCCAGCGGCAAGACCATCAAAATTGTGCCGGATGCCGATGCCAAGCATAGCGCTATGCCGTTTGTATCTTCACGCAATCCGGGTAAAGGCGACGAAGCGGTGACACGGGTGATTGAAATTGAGCATGTCACCGCCGCACAGCTGGTGCCAATTCTGCGCCCATTGGTACCACCGCAGGGCCACCTCGCAGCGTATCCGCAAAGTAATGTACTGATTATTTCCGACCGTGCCGCTAACATTGCGCGCTTGGTAAAAATCATTAAGCGTATTGATCAACCGACTAGTGGCGAGATTGAGATCGTGCAGCTAGAAAATGCCGTGGCCACGGATCTGGTGCGTGTGCTCACCAGTCTGCAACAGCAGGCAGGTAAAAAGAATCCCAAGTCCAGCAAGCCCATGTTGGTGGCGGACGAACGCACCAACAGTATCTTGATTGGTGGCGAACGCGCCGAGCGCTTGCAACTGCGGGCGATTATTTCGCATCTCGACACGCCTTCCGAAGTGGTGGGTGATACCCACGTCATTTATTTACGTTATGCCAAGGCCAAAGATTTGGTGCCGGTGCTCACTGGCGTGGGTGACACTAAAAAGAAGGGTGGCAAGAAGGGGGGCCGGGCACGGGCCTCGGTCAACCAACAGCCCTTCGATATTCAGGCCGATGAAAGTACCAATGCGCTGGTCATCTCCGCTGCACCCACAGTATTCCGTTCGCTGAAATCTGTGATCGCCCAGCTAGACGTGCGTCGTGCGCAGGTAATGGTAGAAGCGATTATCGCTGAGGTCTCTTCGGATCGCGCCGCTGAATTGGGTGTGCAATGGTTGTTTGACGGCAGTGGTGGCAACAACCCGGTGGGTGGCATAAATTTTGGCGCTGGCAGCAGCAGTATTTCGGGGATTGCGCAGGGTGCAGCATCGGCGTCTGCGGCGGGAGCTGGTGGCGTGGGTGCAGCGCTGTCGGCCATTGGTACTGGCGTTACCGTCGGCCTTGGCCAATTCAACAGTGGCACTTTTAATTTTGCCGGCCTGATTCGTGCGCTGGAAGGCAATGGTGTGACCAACGTATTGTCCACACCCAGTTTGGTCACCATGGACAATGAGGAGGCTGAGATTTTTGTCGGCGAAGAACTTTCCGTTCCTACGGGTTCTTTTGCCAGCACCGGCTCATCCAGTTCGTCGGTGAACCCCTTCACCACCTTTGAACGGAAACAAATTGGTATTCGCTTAAAGGTAAAACCGCAAATCAATGAAGGCGATGCCATTCGCTTGGACATCGAACAAACGGTTGATGGCTTGGCGGGTGGCTCCGCAGGTCAAAGTGATATCCGCACTAGCCAACGTTCAATTAAAACAGCAGTGTTGGTGGACGATGGTAAAACGCTGGTATTGGGTGGCTTGATCAAAGATGATCTGGTGGAAACCGAACAAAAGGTGCCGCTGCTGGGAGATATCCCATTACTGGGTGCACTGTTTCGATATACGTCGGTGAAAAAAGTAAAAACCAATTTGATGGTGTTTTTGCGCCCCACTATTTTGCGCACCAAAACGGATAGCATGAGTCTGACTCGCAGTAAATATAATTTCATTCGTTCCAAACAGTTGGAGTTGGATAAAGAGGGCGTAAGCCTGTTATCCGATGAGTCGCATCCATTGTTGCCTGAACCGGATAGCTTTCTGGAATTACCCAAACCCTTTTCGAATGAAGACGCAAAGCCGCGAGTGGATAAGCAAGAAATGAAAAAATCCTCGGCAGCACCGACAGACCCAAGCACCGCAACCGTGTCGGCATTTGATGATGACGAAGACGAAGACGAATTTTAACTTTTTGCAAACGCAAGCCATGAATAACGTCGTCGACATCGCCCAAACCCAAACGCCCGAGCCAGCACCCGTTGAGCCATCAGTGCCTGCGGCAATTTCTGCGTTGCCTTTTGTCTTTGCGAAACGTAATGGCGTGATGGTCAGTGAAATATCGAATAAAAATTCAGGCCAGGTTGTGGTGCTGATGCGCCCCGGTGTGAGCAGTGCGACCCTCGCCGAAGTGCGTCGCTACCTGTCACGCCCCGTGCATTTTGAAACCATCGATGCCGAAGAGTTTGATGCGCGTCTGCAAAAAGCCTACGAACAACATTCCGGCGAAGCCATGCAAATGATGGATGACCTCGACGACGAGGCCGATCTGTTTGCTGTGGCGCAGGCCATGCCCGAGCCGGAAGATTTATTAGAAAGTGAAGATGACGCGCCAATCATTCGTTTGATTAACGCATTGCTCACGCAAGCCATTAAAGAAGATGCCTCAGACATTCACATCGAGCCTTACGAAACGCGCCTGGTGGTACGTTTCCGAGTTGATGGTATGTTGCGTGAGGTGTTGACGCCGCGCCGTGTGCTGGCCCCATTGTTGGTGTCGCGTATCAAAGTGATGGCGAAGCTGGATATCGCCGAGAAGCGGCTGCCGCAGGATGGACGCATTGGTTTGCGCGTCGCCGGTCGCGCGGTGGATGTGCGTGTGTCGACGATACCGACCGGACAGGGCGAACGCGTAGTGATGCGCCTGCTAGATAAACAGGCTGGGCGTCTTGATCTTTCACGCCTGGGCATGGATGAAAAAACGCACAATGAAATGGATGCGGTGATTCACAAACCCCACGGCATTATTTTGGTCACCGGGCCTACTGGCTCAGGTAAGACCACCACGCTGTACGCGGTGCTGTCACAACTCAATGACAATAAACGCAACATCATGACTGTTGAAGATCCGGTGGAATACGATCTTGATGGCATCAGTCAAACCAATGTTAACAGCAAGGTCGATATGAGTTTCGCGCGAGGTTTGCGCGCGATTTTGCGCCAGGATCCGGATGTGGTGATGGTAGGTGAAATTCGTGACCTCGAGACCGCCGAGATTGCCGTACAGTCATCGTTGACCGGACACTTGGTGTTATCCACCTTGCACACCAATAGCGCGGTAGGTGCGGTAACGCGATTGCGTGACATGGGCGTGGAACCCTTTCTGCTGTCATCAACCCTACTGGGCGTGCTGGCGCAGCGTTTGGTGCGACTGTTGTGCAACGAATGCAAACAACCGTACACCGCCAATGCCGTGGACTGTGAACGTTTTAATTTAGACGCCAATAATCCTCCGACATTTTATAAGGCCGAAGGCTGTAAGCAATGCAACTATCAAGGCTACGCTGGTCGTACCGGTATCTATGAACTGGTTAACATGGATGATGAATTACGGAGCATGATCCACGACGGCACCAGCGAGCACGAAATTGAACGTTATGCCCGTCGCCAAAGTAGCGGTATCCGTCAGGATGGTCTGCGTCGTATTTTGGAAGGCGATACCAGTGTGGAAGAGGTGTTGCGCGTTACGAGAGAAGACTGATGGGCGCGTTTGAGTACACCGCATTAGATGATCGCGGCCGCGAAAAAAATGGTGTGTTGGAAGGCGATGCCGCGCGGCAGATTCGTCAGCAGTTACGCGAGCAGGGGCTGACGCCATTATCGGTTGAAGCCGTGCAACAGCGCGAAGCACGTAATAAACGTTCCCTGTTTCAACGCGGCATTAGTTCCACCGACCTTGCCTTAATCACGCGCCAGTGGGCAACCCTGGTGCGCTCCGGCATGCCCATCGATGAAACGCTTGCTACTGTCTCCAAACAAACTGAAAAAGCCCGTCTGAAAAGTATGATGGCGGCGGTGCGTTCCCGCGTGTTGGAAGGCCATTCTCTGGCCGATGCGCTGGCTGATTTTCCTCACGTTTTCTCAGAATTATTTCGCTCCACTATAGCCGCGGGTGAACAAACCGGACATCTGGAAGTAGTGCTCGAACGTTTGGCGGATTACACCGAGAACCGGCAACAGTTGTCACAGAAGATGATGCTGGCGTTGATTTATCCAACCCTGCTGACATTAGTAGCGATTGGGGTGGTGATTTTATTGTTGGCCTACGTGGTTCCTCAGGTGGTTCAGGTGTTCGATAACATCGGGCAAGAACTGCCTGTGTTGACGCGGGGGTTGATTGCCAGCAGTGAGTTTTTACAGAGCTACGGGATTGGTATTTTTATCGTGCTGTTAATTGTCGGCGCAATTTTTGCCTATTCGTTAAAGTCGCATGCCGTTCGTTTTAGGGTTCACAAACTGCTGCTGGCAACACCTTTGATCGGACGTTTGGTGAAAGGCTTGGAGACGGCACGTTTCGCGCGAACGTTCAGTATTTTGGTTGCCAGCGGCGTGCCGGTACTGGATGGTATGCGCATCTCTGCGCAGGTGATGAACAACCTGCCAATGCATGAAGCAGTGGATGCCGCGGCGAAGCGGGTGCGTGAAGGTTCGGTCATCCACTTGGCGTTAGAGTCCTGTGGTTATTTCCCACCAATGACGGTGAACCTGATTGCCAGTGGTGAAGCCGGCGGTAATCTAGAAGAGATGTTGGAGCGCGCCGCGGGCGCTCAAGAACGGGAAATGGAAACGCTGATTTCCGGGATGATGGGATTGTTCGAGCCGTTGTTGATTCTGGGCATGGGCGGTATCGTGCTGGTGATTGTGCTGGCTATTTTATTGCCGATCTTTGATTTGAATCAGCTGGTGCAGTAGCCGCTGGTAAAAAGCCTGGCGATTTTTGCGCTTGTTGAATGTCGGCGAGGGTCTTGCGGTAACTCTCTAAATACGGTCCAGCCAATTCCACTGCGCGTTGAGCCTGTTTTTCCGCCTCGGTTAATTTCCTTTGTTCCAACAATACCTGCGCAAGATTGTTGTGCGCTGCCGCCGCGTCGGAATGTTTATTGACGGCAGTCGCAAAGGCGTGTGCAGCACCGGGTAAATCACCTAATTGATACGCGCTGTTCCCCAGGCCCATTTGTGCGACGAGATTGTTTGGCCAGCGTGATAAGGCCGTGCGATAAGCGGTATGAACCGTAGTCCATTGTTGTGTTTTTTCCAGCGCAACGACGGTGCGTAAATAGTCTTCAACATTGGCGGAGACCGGTAGCTTATTGGCGGGCATAATCACGATCCCCCAATACTGGCTGCGCGCCCAGGTAAGTTCAAAGGTATTCATGTCTGTGAGGTGACGTTCGTCGATACCCGACCGCAAAATGATTTTCTGCTTCTGAAAATCAAATCCCACCACCACGGCGTAGTGCCATTGTGGCGACCAGCTTAGCCCCAGGTTTTGCAGTACCAGTACGGGGTTTCCTGCAGTGATCTCCTTGAGCAAGGTGCGCATATTGGGTGCGATGCGATAGGGTAATCGACCGTGGCGGCGGGTGCTGGCAAGTATTTCAATCTGCAACGAGCCGAGCCGGGACGGCAGGTATATTTCGTTGACAAGCGTGCTGGCGTCAATATTAACGCCAGATTGTTTTAGTGCGGTGGCCAGCGCCGCTGGGCCACATTGATATTGCTCCTGCGGGAAAAATGGCGTGTTACGAAGTTCGGCCTGGCTGGGTAGCTCGTTAGGTGCGGCGAGTAGCTGTTGTGTCTGCGGGGCGCTGGCACAACCACCCAGCAACATCAGAATCAGCGTTAAGCCAATGCGCTGCCTAATGGCGCTGACTCTGTACAAATGTTGACCGCCCAAAAAGATCAGTTAATGGTTTTTTTCACAAACGGGAAAACCTCGGTATAACCCAGGATATCCGTAGCCAGTAGCACCAGGAAAATAAATACTGCGGTACCGAGGATGCCACTACCGGCAGGGAGTTGATCCAGTTGCTCGGCCAGTAGGGCCACTTCGCCGTCAGTGAGGGCATCAACGCGGGCTTGTAGTTGCGTGGGGTCAACGCCCGCGCCTTTCAGTTGCGCCGCCAGGTCAGTGCGTTTCAGCAGGGTTTTGACGTGGGCGCGATCTTGCTGAGCCTGCTGGTGATCCATGATTTGTCCGGTGCCAATCATCGCCGCTTGAGCGGCGGGCAAAAAGCCTGTCATGGACACAAACATGAAGAGCAGGCCAGTGATAGCGGCACGTTTTGTCGTTTTCGCAATTCTCATTGGGAGTCCCTCAATTTTAGCTTGGTTTAATATTTGGATGCTATTGTGGGACTACTTATGTCACAGGGGGACGGTTTTCACAATGCGCCCAGTGGAGTTTACGCATAAGCATCAACTCGTGGATGTGTCAAAATAGTGGGGTTTTCGAGAATTCACTATGGTATCCTATCCCTAAATGGATAGTTGTTGGCAGGTATTCCTAGTTTTTGGCCGCCAAGCGTCGCGATAAACGAGCAATAAGAAAGACGTCGCTGGGTAAAATTTAATACGCATGGGGGCAAATTCGTTAAGCGAATGTGGTGCCGTCATGTACATGATGAATGTGCAGAGGCAGTAGTAAATGGAGAGTAATAAAAGGGACGTTCAGGGATCGCCGGTGCTTTATAAAGTGCTGGGGTTGCTGGAAGACCTAAAAGTTTCACCGTCCGGTGCAATTATTCACGGGCACATCGAGCAGATGCTGCTGGAAATGTCCGCTGACCACCACAAAACTGAAGAAGCCTACGCTAGTTTCCTGGACATGCTGATGGAGGCCTGTATCTCGTTGATACCGGCTGATTTACCCCTGCACACGCATCTGCGCCTGGTGCAACTGCGTCTCACGCCGCCTTTGTCAGTTTCTGAGTTGAGTGCCCTGAATCGTTCTGTAGAAGCTATCGCTGATGAATTAGTGAAGTCTGGCGGCTTCCGTGGGCGCGATTTGGCACCGGCGCTCAGTCCGGTGATCGAGCGTTTTGGTGGACAGGTTCAATCCGTTGTCACACCAATTTCTACCCCGGCGCCGCAGGCCACAGGCCCGCAAGAAAGGCGCAACGAAGAACGCGTTGTCACGCCAAAACCTGTGAAGAGTGATGAGTCTGTCACTGAATTTAAAGTCAACACCGCCTACCGCGCGCACCTCGATGAAAAACGTGAGGAAATGCAAAAACTGCAGGCAGATTTTGTTGCGCAAATGGGCGAAGCGGTGTCGGAAAGTGAAGCCTTTGGTCGTTTGCTCACCGATAGTCTGGCCACCGTGCAACAGGCCGCCACCATAGAAGAACTTGAATCCCAGCGTCGTGAATTGGCTCAATCGTTGGAAAAGATGATCGGTGGGCATCAGGCCTTAGGCGACAAATTTACCCGTGCGCAGGAATATCTGAGCATTATCGAAGACGACAACCTGCAGCTCAGCGAAGAATTGGATCGAGTGCGCTTGCTGAGCCTCACCGACGAACTCACTCGATTATCCAACCGCCGCGCCTTCATGCGCCGTTTGGACGATGAAGTGAGTCGTGTGCAGCGTCACGGATTCCCGCTGAGCCTGGTGCTGATGGATCTGGATCACTTCAAACGGGTGAATGATTTGCGAGGGCATGCGGCGGGCGATGAAGTGCTGCGGTGTTACTCCGAAGATGTGTTGTCGATCTTCCGCCACCACGACCTGGTAGCGCGTTACGGTGGCGAAGAATTTGCGGTGTTGCTGCCCAATACCGCGCAAGACGGCGTGGTTTGCGCGTTGAATAAAGTGCGTCGACGGTTGAACGAAGTGCTACAGGCACGCGGTGAAGATGCCGTGGAACTGCCGACGTTTTCTGCTGGCGTGGCACAATTTCAGGCGGGCGAGACCACCAGTCATCTGATTGAGCGTGCTGACTCCGCGCTGTACGTGGCAAAACGCAAAGGTCGGAATCGCACCGAGGTGAGTGGTTGCGATACCGAGCAGGAAAACACTAGTTCGTTATAAATTGTCCGTTGTCTCAACCCATCGCGCTCAGCTCGTGAGCGCTTGCGTTTAAGTTTGATGACCCTGCGCAGCGCATGCGTTAGGCTTTCCTGATGACTGTTCAAATCCCCACGTTAGTGCAGCAAGTGGCCGATGCCTTGCTGGCGCGCGGCGGCATGCTGGCCACCGCCGAATCCTGTACTGGTGGTGGCATCGCCGCAGCGCTCACGGATCTCGCGGGGAGCTCGCAGTGGTTCGAACGCGGTTTTGTCACCTACTCCAATCAAGCCAAGCAAGACATGTTGCGGGTGACGAGTGCTGCGTTGGCGGATCACGGCGCGGTGAACGAAACCGTCGTTTCACAAATGGTGGCGGGGGCATTGGCTCACAGTGATGCGCAGGTGGCGGTTGCGGTCAGCGGCATCGCCGGGCCAGGCGGTGGCAGCGCGGACAAGCCGGTGGGCATGGTCTGCCTGGGCTGGCAAGCGACGGGTGGCGAGCCAGTGGTGCGCACCGAATATTTCAACGGTGACAGGGCCGCGGTACGAGCGCAGACGGTGGCCTGTGCACTGCAAGGTGTGCTGGATCTGCTGGCCGATGCCTGACCCGGACAAAACTCCCCCCACGTTTGAAAGATTGTTTTTTGCCCTTTGGCCGGATGAGCCCCTGCGTCAGCAGCTTGCTGGCCGCAGCAAGCCCATTGTGCAGGCTGCGGACGGCCGACAAGTGCCCGCAGAGAACCTGCACATTACTTTGGCTTTTCTGGGCAATGTGGATGCGCGGCAGCGTGAGTGCGTCGACGACATGGCCGAAGCGATCACCTGCCCACCCTTTGAATTGATGCTTGATCGCGTGGGTCACTGGGCGCGTTCCCGCGTACTGTGGCTGGCACCCGGTAGTAGTCCACTAATACATCGGCTGGCCGAGGCACTGCACATGGGGGCTTCTGCCTGCGGATTATCGTTGGATAGCCGACCCTATCGACCGCATCTCACCCTGATGCGCAAGGTATCGTGCGTGCCAGAAGCACTGATGGTGACGCCAATATACTGGCCAGTGTCGAGCTTTGTGTTGCTGCGTTCGGTGCCGTTGCCACGGGGGGTGCGTTACGACGTGTTGCGGGAATGGCCGTTGCTCGGCATCAGCTGAAAGTCTCTGTTTCCGGTCTCAGTGTGTAGGGTGGGCAATGCCCACTTTGCGGACTATCGCCCTCGCTCCGATCCTTTTATGCTCCAGAGGATACTCTTCGCAAGAGGAGAGGGAGCGGAAACATAAATTTTCCCTTTCGCCTCCCAGTCCTCTGCCTTAACCCTCAAACAAACGCCCAGCCCGCAAAGGGCTCGATCTCGTCGCGATTGAGCACGATGAGTTGGTGGGCGTTGGGATTCATGGTGTGATCTGCGCTGGTGTCCACGGCCAGACGTTGCAGCAGGTAGCCGATGAGGGCGCGGCGCACTGGCACGTCAATGCGCCCTCCTTCATTCTCATAGTCGATCAATAAGCGGTCGCGTTTTTGCGCATCAAGTTGCGGGTGGGGCGTCAGTTGCAGGGTGACGATCTCACTCCAGTCGTCATCGTACTGGGCGCTGGACTCGGCGTCCTCGGCCAGCATCTGCGCCGCGGTAAAGCGCGACAGCACAAAATCCCGGAAATCGTAGGTCTCTTCGTTGTAAGCGCGCAGGTGCCAGCGCAGCCCGTTGTTGGCCAGCGCGTGGGGTTCGATCACGCGTTCTTGCTCACATTCCCGATCTGACAGTGAGTGGTAACTCACCTGCAACTTCCGACCCTGCTTGGTTGCGCGGAGGATTTGCGCCAG
>CAZXZI010000038.1:0-24643 GCA_964645165.1 uncultured Ectothiorhodospiraceae bacterium | reverse complement strand
AAACCGGATTTTTCTGTCTTCCGTCATTCCGGCGAAGGCCGGAATCCAGTGGTTTTAACGAAATACTGGATGCCGGATCAAGTCCGGCATGACGGTAGGAGATAATGAGGTGTGTTGGTTTTAGGTTTTGACGTTCACCTTAGTCCCTTCGATGCAGCCGAGTATCGCAGTCTTCATTGGGTTAAGCAAAAATCTGTTTGAGCGTAGCGAGTTTATTTTTGCGCCAATGAAGGCGAGAAGCGCAGGGAAGTCGCGAAGCGACCCAATCGTAGGGTGGCCTTTCTTTTGGTGCCTTTTCTTTGGCCACTCAAAGAAAAGACACACGCAGCTTCCGACGGGAAATAATTAAAATAACGGAACAGTCAGCTGCGGAACCTTCACCAAACCCGTTGGGGTTCGTGCCTCACCCCAACCTACCGTGCTGAGTCAGTTTTTTTTAACAAAATAATTAGGAACAGTAAGTATCGCCCAAAACAACACACCAGAAACCGCCCCCGCAGCCACAGCCTGAGCCAATATCGGCGCAAAAAAACTGGATTTAACCATTTCATTAACAAATACAGAAAGGACGATCAAAACCACCGCTAGAGCAACAAACCCAGTTATAGCTCCAATGAAAGCCAAAGATAAAAAGTTAACGCGATTCGACCTCTTTACAGACACATAAAGAGGAAAGCCGATTATAAATGTTGAAGCATAAGCAACTAGAACTGTTACCTCAAAAATATCCGATAAATTTTTAATTGATGAATCTGGCCACGAAAGAAAACCAAAAATCAGCTGTGAAAAAAATGGAACAGTGAGAAAAGTAATTACTTCACGCATTAAGAATCAGCTCCCGATATACAATACCCACAAAAAACTAAGCACATATTTTACACACGCAACATTAGAGCAGCAGCTGAAGGGCGACATGAAGCGACTATAAAAACCAAACCAAGCACAGCATAAACGGAATCATCAACTCCCTCTGCCCCACCATAACCCTACCGCACAAACCCCTCAATCTGCCCAACCCCCGCCTCAATCTTCAACCGCAACATCTCCCGCCCCACCGCCACACTTGCCCACCCAGAAACCCCATTCGCCCCCACCTGCGAAAAATCAGCGCGGCGATTATCACCCAACAAACCATGACGAATCCCTTCCGGCTTCACCGCCATCAATTCTGAAGTATCACGAATACCCGCATGCCCGCCAATGGCCGTCATGTCATTGCCCTGGTTCCGCAAATAAACCACTTGCCCATTTTTGGAATAATATTCGTCAACATGCAGCACTCGCACACCACTGTTTTTCCATTCGGCATTTAATTTGGCGGCGACTCTTTTTTGCGCTGTTTGATTGCCAAAACTATCGCCGAGAAAACAAATTAACTTAAACCCATGCGCTTTTAGACTGCGCGCTGCACTTTCCAACACCGCTGCAAACACGGGTTCGGGCACACTCAAGGTACCGGCAAAACGCATGTGCCCTTGTTTGGGTTCGATGGCCCCTTCGGGCACGTAGCGCACCACTGGCGCAACCAGGGCATTGCCCAGCTTTTCAGCGATGCGTCCTGCGGTGTAGTGCACAATATAATTGTGCTTACCTAAAATCATGTGCGGCCCATTTTGTTCTGTGCCGCCCGTCGGGATGATCGCTGTGGTTTTACCCTGCTGCAAGGCATACCACACTTCCTGCCAGGTCATATCTTCGAGATACACCTGTTGATTTACTTCCGGCAGTGGTGCGGTATAAACTTTGTTAAACCACAACGCGGGCACCACCATGATGAAAAATAAAGCAACCACGCCTGCCTTATTCAACTGCCTCGGCCGCCAGCCACGAAGACGTTTAAATACGTTAACGAATGGCAGCACATACAAATTAACCACGTTACTAAATTCTCTTTGTTCTTCTTGTTTAATGCCAAATTCCAGAGTTTCCTGTTTTTTTGGAACATACAATGTGCCAAACAAACGATCCCAACACGCGAACATAAGCCCCATATTTTTATCCATGTGTCGCTCATCAATACTATGATGAATCTGATGCATCGCTGGACTAACAAACCAACGACTTAATAACGAACCGTAACTCAACCAAACATGGGAATGCCTTAAGTTGTACGCCAAAAGATGAAATATAATAACCACCGCGTTAACGCCCCAAAGGTTAAACACAACGCCATTACCATCAGTTAAATATTGATACATACCATTAGCAAGACCAACCAACACACCTGAAAAACCCATGGTCAGCACATTATCAATCGGGTGAACGCGATACACCGTCATTGGCGTTAACACGGCTGCAGAATGATGCGTTTTGTGGAACTCCCAAAGAAAAGGCACTTTGTGTTGCAAGTAGTGCGCAATAAACACGCCAAAATCTAACGCTACCGCAATCAAAAAAGTAAAAAAAACGATCACGCCAACATGGTCACTAGAAATAATTCCGCTGCCAAAGGAAAACCAATATTTTAATGTTGATTGAGTAAAATGTGCCGCCGCCACACTAGCGCCAATAAATAATGGAAACACTAATGCAATCTGGAACAGAGTATTCACGTAAAAATAAAGATAATCCACAATCGCCGACTTGTGAAAATAAATTGATTTTGGGAATAGATATTGAAACAAACCAAGCCGTTCACCTTCATGAGAGCGTGGTTTCAAAATAAAATAAACGACAACAGCAAAGCAAAATGCCGATAACAAATATATCCAATATATCCGCTGAATTTGAAATAACGGATACTTAATCGGCACCAAAAGGTGGGGAACAATATCACTCATCATCGAATTCTTTCGCTACTCTCTCAAGAGGAATATGCAATCGCTCTAAATTAAATCCCGCACAAACGGAATCGTGAGCTTTCTTTGCTGCACCAGTGACGCTTCATCCAACATATCCAATAAGCCAAATAATGATGCCATGTCTCTCGCGCTGCGTCGCATCAAAAACTTCGCGACCTCATCCGGCAGATCAAAGCCTCGCCCTTTGGCACGCAGCTGTAACGCCGCAGTCTTTCCTGCATCATCCAGTTCCGTCAATTGCAACACTGGCCCCCAAGCCAGGCGCGATTGCAAATCAGGCAGTGTCACATTAAGTGCTACGGGGGCAACATCCGCTGCGGCAATCAACGCACCTCCGGCATCACGCACACGGTTATAAAAATGAAACAAGGCTTCGTCCCATTGGGCATTACCCGCAATCAGTTGCAGGTCGTCGATGCAGACCAGTGACATTTGTTCCAGCCCGTCAAAAACTTCGGGGGATAGCTCCAGCAATTCCGCCATCGGCAAATAGGCCACGCTGCGTTGATGTTCCGCAGCATGCTGACAGGCCGCCTGCAATAGATGACTTTTGCCCACGCCGTCGCTGCCCCACGGCAGCAAAAATTGTTCGCCATCGCCGGCAGCGGCCTGTTGCAAATGATGCACGGCCTCAGCATTTGCGGATGGAAAATAATTACTAAAAGAAATCCCATCGCGCCAAGTAAAGCCCAGGGGTATTTGTTCTGTTACCACAATTACAATTCACTCATGACAATTATGACTATTGAAGCCCCTGGATTATTCGCTACGCCCACCCTTACTCCAGACATCCTGTCCTCCGCCCTTCTGGCATCGCCCGCTACGCGGCAATGTTCCGAATTACTCCAGGCAATTCGGTCGAACCGCCTGTGGCGTTCAACGCGCTCCGCGCTTATGTTCCGGCCTTCGCAAGAATAACGAGGTATGAATGAAACTTTATAACTACTGTCCCATTAACTTTTTATCCGTCATGCCTGTGCAGATCGGTACCCAGGAAGTCATTGAAACTACTGGATACCGGTCTGCGCCAGAGTGCCCAAAACGCTACGCGAGCCAGGCTCTGACGGTAAGAGGTGGCCATTGTTCATACCACCAACACCACAGAACAACCGATATTGCAAATACGTCCGTCAGTTGTAGCAAGATTCCTTTAAGTTAACGGGACATCAGCAGTGAAGTTTTATGAATCGGCATAGAGTTCACTTTTCTGGTATTGCTGATGCACGTAATGCAGCAACACCATAATTACCGCTGCTGCCGGCAAGGCCAGCATCACACCCACAAAACCAAACAACTGGCCGCCGGCCATCACCGCAAAGATCACTGCTACCGGATGCAGGCCGATTTTGTCGCCCACCATCATGGGTGTAAGCACCATGCCTTCCAATGCCTGCCCCACGCCAAACACCACGGCGACCAACAGCAAATAGTAGGCTTCATGAAATTGCATGATCGCCGCAACTCCAGCCAGCAGGATGCCAACAATAAACCCGAGGTACGGCACGAAACTCACCAACCCGGCAACCACGCCGATGATCAGCGCAAGCTCCAACCCCACCCACCACAAACCGATGGAATAAACTGCGCCCAGGGCCAACATCACCAATAGCTGCCCGCGCAGGAAGGCACCCAGCACGGTGTCAGAGTCAGTGACGAGTTGCACTACAGTGGTTTCCCATTTGCGCGGCAATAACTCGCGCACACGCGCCACCAGGTGATCCCAGTCGCGCAACAGATAAAAAGTCACTACCGGAATGAGCACCAGATTTGCCAGTACTGCGATCAGCGCCATGCTTGATGACGACAGCCAGGACATAACACCACCAGCGACACCACCGACTTGTGACCAGTTTTCCTGTAGCGTGGATTTAAGCGCAGGCAAATCCAGCATCGCAGCATCCACACCAAAGGTTTGACTCAACCACGGTGCCAGGTTTTTCTGCAACCAATCAACATAGGTCGGCAGCGCCTTGGCCAGCGAAACTAACTGATGTTGCAACGCAGGCACTAGCAGCAATACTAAGCCTGCCAGCATTGATAAAAATACAACGAACACCACCACCACTGCAGCGGTGCGTGGCAGGCCTTTTGCTTCCATGCGATCCACCAGCGGGTCGCCCAGATAGGCCAACAGCGCCGCCGCCAAAAAAGGGGTGAGCACCGGTGCTAGCAGGTAGACCAAAAAACCTGCCGTAAGCATAACGGCAAGTAGTAGCCATTTTTGCGAGTCGTTTAATATTGAATCAGTAGACATAATCCGTGGATCAACCTTTTTCCTGCATTATTTTATACGCCCGCTTACCCCATACCCAAACGTAATCAATCCCACTCAGTACCGTGGTGGCAAGCACGATGTAGGCGAGCGCCTCCAGCACCCAGGGCGTCAAGGCAAAATCGCCGTGAAAAAACACCACCGCCAGCACAAATAAAATCTGCGCAACCGTATTCAACTTGCTGATGCGCGTGGGCTGCAAGTCAAAACGGCCCAGAGTGTAATGAAAAATAACTCCGCCGATGATGATTAATAAATCCCGCCCCAGCACGGCAATCAACAACCACAATGGCACCAGGCCCAACCAGGTCAGGGTGACGAACGCGGACACCAGCAGCAGCTTGTCCGCCAGCGGATCAAGAATAGAACCCAGCCGGCTTTGCCAGCCATAATGTTTCGCGAGAAATCCATCCAGTCCATCGGAAAGACCCGCCACCGCTGTCCACACCAGCGCTATTCCAAAATTCAGTTGCAACAGGTTCCACACCACAGGCACCACCAAAAACATGCGGGCAATGCTGATGGCGTTGGGTAGTTGGCTCATATTCATACAACAGACTCGATTTTCTAACGGGCGCTTACGGCAGCAGCTGGTAGGTTTGCGTATTCCTTTGCGCCCAGTTCGTCAATGCTCCGTTAGACTCGGTCGGCAGGGCTTGATAACGCTGCAACACATTGCCCAGCGCAATGGTCTGCGCGATGGCTTCGGGGCCGCCTTCCACGTCCAGCTCAAAGGTGACCTGGTCGGCATTCACCCGTGACACCTGTACGTGCTCAACCTGCTGCAGAGACTTTAAATAACGCGTGACGCGGGCGTAATCACGCAGGGTGCGTACGTCAATGATAGTCACCGGCAGCAGACCCGCCTGCTCGCCCACCACCGGCGCATAGCGTGATGCCAGCACTTCGATGGCACCGGATACCCCTTCGTCGATCACCTCCGCCGGCAGTGCGCCCGCCGCCGCCCACGATTGAGTCTGGCCACTTTCCAGCAGCGTCCACTGCGCCTGCCATTCGCCGCTGGTGGTGCGATACATGCGGCCCACCAAGACTGATTCAGTGCGGTAACGCGCCGAGGCCTGCAAAATCGGTTCACGGAAGCCGCCCCACACATCGGCAAACGGCAGTGCCTGCTGATCCTGCAAATCCATCAGTGGCAACAGTAAAGCTAAACCACGACGTTTTGCCTCGTGGCTCAATAATTCGCGCACCGGTTGCAATGAATCAGCGCCCAGCAGATAACGCTGCCCCTCGTCCTGCACGGCGACCCAGGCCAGCGTCGACGGGCGTGTCGCCCCCCACACCGACAGCCCATGATCGCGCAACACCTTATCCACTGCGGCATGATCAAAACGGAACAGCACAATTTGTGGGTCAGCTCCGACCACCCCATCCAACGTCGCCTCCTTCACGGCCTGCTCACGTTGCACGGCCGGCAAGGCGCGATAGCGGTACTGTTGCAGGAACTTGGCTGGACGACGGATTGCCTGCGCCACCCCTTTGGCCTGTGCAGCATCTCGTCGACCGCTGACCTTCACCAACACCTCGGCCAGTCCGGCTGCCATGGCTGTCGCCCGCTCGCTGCGCTTTTGGCTGAACACCTGCGCTTCGGCCTGGTACAAACCACTGACCTCCGCCGCCGTGCTCGCCAGCGGCAGTAACAGACTCACCAGCAGCACTGCGGCCAA
This sequence comes from uncultured Ectothiorhodospiraceae bacterium, assembly GCA_964645165.1. Lineage (GTDB taxonomy): Bacteria > Pseudomonadota > Gammaproteobacteria > SZUA-152 > SZUA-152 > SZUA-152. The sequence continues at coordinate 17,882 of CAZXZI010000038.1, read as the reverse complement.
GCCACGCTTCACATTCTTCATTCCACAACTCATTGATTTGCTCATTAAACGCACGCTATGCGAGCCGTTGCGGCAAGTCAATAACACAGTTTCGAGGAGCGAGTATCGAGGGGCCAGAAAAACCCACGAACATAGAAACTTCCAACCTCGATACTCGCCCCTAGTCACTAGAAACTGCTACCATACGCCACCCAATATTACGTTCTGAACAGGTACCCCGTGAGCCACTCCGATTCCAAGCCAACCTCCCTCAGCTACCGCGACGCCGGCGTCGACATTGACGTCGGCAACCAGCTTATCGAGCGCATCAAACCCATCGCCAAAGCCACCCGCCGCCCCGGCGTACTGGACAGCATTGGCGGCTTTGGCGCGTTGTTTGAGATTCCCACCGATCGCTACGAGCGTCCAGTACTGGTCTCCGGCACCGACGGTGTCGGTACCAAGCTGCGGCTAGCCATGGAAATAGGCCAACACGACACCATCGGCATCGACCTGGTGGCCATGTGCGTCAACGACCTCATCGTCGCCGGCGCCGAGCCGCTGTACTTCCTCGATTATTACGCCACCGGCAAGTTGTCATTAGACATGGCCGAGGCGGTGATCAAAGGCATCGGCGACGGCTGCCAGCAGGCTGGCTGCGCCTTAGTCGGTGGCGAGACCGCCGAGATGCCCGGCATGTACGAAGGTGACGACTACGACCTCGCCGGCTTCTGCGTCGGCGTGGTGGAAAAAAGCAAGATCATCGACGGCAGCAAGGTGGCCGCCGGTGACGTGCTCATCGGTCTCGCCGCCAGCGGCCCACACTCCAACGGTTATTCGCTGGTGCGCAAGATCATCGAAGTGAGCAGTGCGGATCTGTCTGCGGACTTCCACGGCCAGTCGCTGAGTGAAACCCTGCTCACGCCCACGCGCATCTACGTCAAAGCACTTTTGGCGTTGCTCGCCAAAGTGGACGTACACGCCCTCGCCCACATCACCGGCGGCGGTCTACTAGAAAACCTGCCACGGGTCATGCCCGCAGGCACACAAGCCATCATCGACAGCACGAGCTGGCAGCGCCCACCGGTATTCGACTGGTTGCAGGAAAACGGCAACGTCGCCGACGACGAAATGTACCGCACCTTTAATTGCGGCGTGGGCATGGTGTTATGCGTGGCCGAGGCCGATGTGGAACAGACACTGAGCGTGCTCGCCGAACAGGGGGAGAACGCGTTCGTCATCGGTCGTATCGAAACTGCGGTGAGTGATGGCGAACAGGTACTTATTAGCTAAAAGCTCAGTCTAATTTTTACCGTCGTTCCAGCGTACACCTGCATGGATGTAGGCGGTAGAGCGACGCAGGATGTCAAATCCGAGGCCGGAATCCAGGAACACTTAAGCCTCTGGATCCTGGCCTGCGCCGGGATGACGGCTCCGAAAGTATCGTAGGGGAAAGTATCGTAGGGTGGGTACTGCCCACCAAAACAGCAAAAACATAAAACCGGTGGGCAATGCCCACCCTACCAAACAGCCGCACATGCCTATCCCCAAACTCCCCATCGTCATCCTCATCTCCGGTAGCGGCAGCAACCTGCAGACCATCATCGACGCCGCTGAGAATAATGAACTGCCCGTGGAGATTCGTGCGGTGATCAGCAACCGTCCCGATGCCAAGGGCCTGCAGCGTGCCAGCCGCGCCGGGCTGCGCACCGAAGTAATCGATCACACCCAGTTTGAAAACCGTGCAGCCTTCGACCTGGCATTGAAAGACTGCATCGACCTATTCGAGCCGGGGCTAGTGGTGCTGGCCGGGTTCATGCGCCTACTCACCGACGAGCTGGTCAACCATCATCTGGGACGGATGATGAACATCCACCCCTCGCTGTTACCGATGTTCAAAGGGCTCGACACCCACGCCCGCGCGCTGGCCGCCTTCAAGGCCGGCAAGATTACCGAACACGGCGCCAGCGTGCACTTCGTCACCGCCGAGCTGGACGGCGGCCCGGTGATCATCCAGGCTCGCGTGCCCATCGAGGCGGACGACACGCCGGAAAGCCTCGCCGCCCGCGTGCTGGAACGCGAGCATCAGATTTACCCACAGGCCATTCGCTGGTACGCCGAAGGTCGACTGCGCCTGCAGGCCAATCAGGTGTGGCTGGATGAACAGCCGCTGGAGTCGCCGGTGATGCTTGAAGTCGATAGCTAACACAGCCGTTGAAATCGCAAGCCACTACATCAGTGAAGGCTGACGTTTCCCCTTTTATGCTCCAGAGGGCATTCCCAAAGCGGGAAGTACCCGCAGGGCTTAGAAAGGCCTGGGGTGAGGGTTCATGAATCAACCGCAACACTCATCGCCCCACAAAGCCGTAATCATTGACAACGACCCACCCGGCTCATTAGCGTGGGCGCAATGACCGATCCGCAACCCCAGCAAAGCCAATTCCCCCTGTCCTCGCCATGGGTCTGGCTGATCCCCGCGATCACCCTGCTCGCTGCCGCGGCCATCGTTTTATTGGATGCCAACCAGAGCCTCTTTTTCCAGTTAAACCAGTGGGGGCGTAGCCAGGTCAGCGCACTATTCTGGGCCAACACCACCATCCTCGGCGACACCCTCGTCGCCTTCAGCCTGCTCGGCCTGTTCGCCCGCAAACGCCCCGACATCGTCTGGGCTCTGTTGCTCGCCGCCGTCTTCGCCACCGCCTGGGTACATATCCTCAAACCGCTCATCGACAACCCACGACCGCTGGCCGCACTGGGCGCCGACGCGGTCAACGTCATCGGCGTCGCACTGCGCCACGGCTCTTTCCCCTCCGGCCACACCGCTACTGCTTTCACACTCGCCGGCGTGATCTGCCTGCGCGGTGTGCGCCCCGCGTTGGTGGTTATTATGTTGTTACTCGCCACGCTTGCCGGCATTTCCCGCGCCGTAGTGGGGGCTCACTGGCCGCTGGATATTCTAGCCGGGGCGTTTGGCGGCTGGCTGGCCGCAGTGATTGGGGTGGCGTTGAGTGACAAGTGGGCGGTACCGATGAGCCGAACGACGCAGACGGTGATTGGGCTTGTGCTACTGGCCTGCGGATTGGCGCTGTTGTTTTGGCATGATGTGCAGTATCCAGCGCTGGTATTGCAGATGGGGATTGGGGTGGTTTCGGTGGTGAGTGTTGGGGGGTATTTGGTTGAGGTGTGGCGGCGGTGATTGAATTGTAATTCACCAACCGAATCGCCCCCACCACACTAGAGACTTTCCAGCCTTTCTTGGTAATGCTTCTCATACTTCATGTGCGGTAGCGAACCTCCAACGCAACATTAGCGGTGATTCCGCAGCTGATCATTCAGTTGTTTTACATTTTTCCTGACAGGAGCTGCGTGTTCATTTCTTTTGAGTGGCCAAAAGAAACAGAACCAAAGAAAAGGCCACCCTACGATTGGGTCGCTACGCGACTTCACTCGGCACATCCATATGCCTCACCCTTCGGCTGTGCATCAAAGGGACAAAGGTCAAAGACATCACACCCACTACTAATGTCCCGTTAACTCCGCAGTCGTCATACCGGCGAAGACCGGAATCTAGAATGTCGTTGAACCAAAAGTAGGCGCTCTTAGGCGACCACTGGATTCCGGCCTCGGTTTTGGCTTCCTGAGTCACTCTACCTCCTCCATCCATGGAGTCGTTCGCCGGAATGCCCAAAGCGCTACGCGGGGCAAGCTATGACGATAGAGGTTACTGACAATTCATGTCGCAAATTTTCAAGTCATGCTGCAGGCCATGAAAAACAAACAATTACGCTTGAGCAGGCAACTGTTAACGGGACAGTGCATCACACCCCATTTTCGCCTTCCGTCATGCCGGACTTGATCCGGCATCCAGAAAGCCGTTAAAAATCACTGGATTATTCGCTGCACCCACCTTCCGCGCAGCCTGCGGACTGCATAAACAACGATTACTGAACCCAATGAAGGCTGCACTGTTTGGCCGCACCAAAGGGTCAAAAATCAAAAACCACAGCCCCACAGTAGGGTGTACCCTCTGGGACATACAGGCACTGCCAGCATTTTCACAATAGTTAATTTCACCTCAATCGGTAGGCAGTACCTACCCTACCCCCCTGTCTTGCTGAATGACATCAGAACAAATCCAGTAAATAAATCCCTGTAACACTATTTTCCGCTAAATTTTATGGAATCTCTGCCGTTTAGTCGTTATGCGGTGGGGCTCTGCGCATCCACACTTCACAACTAAGCAGGAAATTCGGCATGGCAACGATAGACAACGATCAACTGATAAAACCTGATTACTGGTTCCAAAAATACCCACTGCCCACAGCCGCTACGGTGATTCTGATTGTACTGGCGGCCTGGTTGTATCCCTCATTGAGCGGAACCCAGTGGATTGCCACCTTTGTTTCCGTTGTGACGGTGGGCATGTTGCTGGCCTCTCATAATCGCCGTCAACGACGGCAATTGAGCGCTCAATTACGAGGCATTGGGAATAAACTCGCCCCGATGATGAGCAATGACGAGGCGCGTCGTGATGTCGAATACAACCAAAACGTCAATGTGTTGGCACGGCACATCGATCAGGCACTGGATCAATTTACGCACACCAATGAGTTTTTACAGGAAGTGTCTGGCTCGTTAGCAACACATGCCCAGTCCATGCATACGATCAGCGATCAGGTCACGGGTGATTTAGCTCAGCAAAAATCAGAAACTTTTGACGCCCGTGAGCTACTGGAGCGACTCAACAATGCGATCATCACCGCCACCGATACCGCCAAAGAGACCATTGAAGTAGCAAAAAAATCGGAGGACGAAGGCAACAGCGGCAAAGTCTCCATGACCAATGCCATGGGTGGAGTGATGGCGCTGGGGGAATCAGTCAACGAGGCGGGTGGAAAAGTGGAAATCCTCGGTGAGAACAGCGAGGCCATCAGCGGTATCGTTAACGTCATCAAGAGTGTTGCCGAACAAACCAACCTGCTGGCGCTGAATGCCGCCATTGAAGCCGCCCGCGCGGGCGAACAGGGTCGGGGCTTTGCCGTGGTTGCCGACGAGGTGCGTTCATTGGCTAACAAAACCCAGGAATCTGCGCAGGAAATTCAAAACCTGATTGAACAGTTATTGTCGAATGTCAGCATTGCCAGCAGCGCAATTCACAACAGCATGAAATTAGGCGAACAATCCGATGAGCTGATTGAAGGCGTGATCACGTCTTACTCAGAGTTGGTCGGCCACATGGATGAAGTGAGCTCGCTGGCGGAGTCATTATCGAACGCCACTTCGAATGAGCAGCAAACCGCTACTTCCGCGTTCGAAAAACTGAAAAATATTGAAGAGATTTCGGCAGATAGCGCAGAGCATGTTTCCCAGCTCAATGCGTCCAGTTACGAATTACAAACGCTGGGACAGCAATTGATGGGCATGACCTCCTACACGGCGCGCAGCGAAACAAGTTCCGACAAAGAGAATAGCGACGTCGATCTATTTTAGCGATTTATTATTATCGGTGTCGGTTATCAACGGCGCTGCCTTTTCATGTAACGGCGCAGCCGCTTTTTCCAACCGCACCATTGCCACCCCCCCTTTGCGATACAACAGCTCGTAAGGCTCAAGCTGCGCCAAATACGTTGACTTGGTCAGCACAATTTCACCCCGTTGCGGACGGCGTGTTTCAGTCACACGCCGGGTGTAAACACTAAAACTCGGTGTGTTCAAATGCCAGCGCACCACGGTGGCTTGTTCAGCGTAGCCTTTTTCATTCACCAGCATTGCCGCTTCTTTAATAGGTCCCTGATACAAACCACTCACCACAGGTAATAAAAAGGCTGATAACGAAAAGGCACTGACGATGCCACTGATCGCTAGTTTGTCCGATGAGAGAAACTGCCGTTCCCCCATGCACCACACGGTGAACATAATTGCTGCCACAAAAAACAAACGATAGACTAACGAGAAGTGGGATGCATACCCGCTCAGCATTTCCTGCACATACGCATTTTTCACGCCGGGCAAGACACCTTCGATAATTTCCGGCAGTAGCAACAACACAACAAACAGCAGCAACTGCGGCATAAATAGCCATCGTGTTGATTCAACCTTGTCTGCCCACAGGGACATGACCACAAACATGCCAGTTAAACCGTACAGCACATAATGCGGCAGCTTGGTGCCGGACAATGAAAAGAAGCCGACAACAAACACCAACCAGATCAGCGCGAACAGACTCACGTCATCTCGCAGCAATTGTTTAACGTTAACCAGCGTTTTTAGAAACACGCTAGTAAACGGCAATGTCGCTACCAACAGCACCGGCAGGTAATAAAAAATCCCGCCACCGTGCCGCTCCATGGAACCGCTGAAACGATCAATATTGTGCTTGAAGAAAAATCCTTGAATAAAGGCATCACCTTCTTTGAGGTACTGCGCCACGTACCAGGGCATGGCGATAACTAAAAAGATCGTAATACCCAATGGATTGAAGACCATCTTCAACCAGAGCTTCAATTCTTTTTTCACCGCAAAAAACAGGAAGCTCACCGCCAGCGGGATCAGCACAGATACCGGCCCTTTGGTCAGAAAACCTAAGCCGATGAACGCAAAGGTCAACAATAACCAACGACGTTCTCGTTCTGTCCAATAGAGGTAAATGCAAAACAGGGAAGACGCGATAAACAGATTGAGCAGCGCATCCGCCGTGGCCGCCTTGGCCATTACCGATACCTCAAAAGCGGTCGCGGTGATAATGGCGGCCAACAGCGCCGTGCGCTCATCCCGCACCCGGCGCGTAAAGGCAAACACCGCTAGCACCCATAGCGTCGCGGCCACCGCCGATGGCAGACGGAAACCAAACTCGTTGAAGCCAAACACAAACGTGCTAGCGGCCTGCAACCAGTAAATGAGAATGGGTTTGTCGTAGCGCGGCTGGCCATCGAGAAACGTGGAAATAAAATCACCGCGCACAAACATCTCGCGAGTGGCCTCACTAAAAGCGCCCTCGTCGAGATCAAACAGGGGAATGGCGTAAATGTTGAGATAAAAACTCACCGCCACGGCAAGCAGCACTAACAGACGTAACGTAAAATGGCTGATGGGTTGTGGATTAATGGTGGGCATGGGAGATTTTTGCAAAGTTCGTCATATTCGTAACAAAGGGTGAATAAAAAGGGTCTTAATCACGGGCATTTCAGCAGCCTACTATTGACCAATAAATGATATAAATAGACATTCACTCGCCGATGGCAGGTTATCCTTGGAAAATAATCCCACACAAAACAGGCTAGACACGTCCGCAGACGCACCACAGCGGCCAATCTTTCGCTATATTGCCGGAGCGATTCTGTTGCTGGGACTGGTGCTCGCCGTGGAACACTGGGTGGGCTGGGCTGCACTGCTGCGTCCCTGGGGACACCTCGCGCCCGCCTACCTGGCCGCTGGCATTATACTGATATTTTTGAGCTACGGCCTGCGTGCGCTACGCGTCTTTGATTATTTCATTACCGACACCCACGGCCAGTTCGGCCTGTGCCTGCGCCTCTCCCTGCAACACAATCTGCTGAATAATCTGTTACCCATGCGTTCCGGTGAGCTAGCCTTTCCGGTGCTGATGTCACGCTGTTTCTCGGTACCAGTGATGCGTTCGGTGCCCGGCCTACTGTGGTTCCGCTTTCTGGATTTGCACACCCTCATCGCTTTTGCCCTGCTGGTGGTCAGCAAGCCGATTGTGGGCCAAAACCTGGGAATCGTGCTGGGGTTGCTGTGGATGAGTGCGCCCTGGCTGGGGTTCAAGCTCACTGCCGCCCTGCAAGCCCGCCTGCACGGACACACCGGCAAAATTGCCCACTTCCTGCATCAGGTTTTACAAAGTCTGCCACAACAGCCCCGCCTGTTTTGGCGCTCCTGGTTGTGGACGCTGCTCAACTGGTCCATCAAGCTGGCGGTGTTTGCCTGGATACTCACCCTGTTTGCCGAAATGCCGCTGAGTACGGCGTGGATCGGCGCGACCATCGGCGACTTCACCAGCGTTTTGCCCATTCACGGTATGGCCGGTGCGGGTACTTACGAGGCTGGAGTAGTAGCCGGGCTAGCGCCGTTTGGTATCGCTCCGGCTGATGCCTTAAAGGCGGCAGTGAATCTGCATTTATTTGTGCTCGGCTGTACCTTGTTGACCGCCCCAATCAGTTTTTTCTTACCGGCACTGCCGCCTGCCGTGACAACTAACCATGAATAATCGGTCACGAAACACAGTTTTTTCACTTGCCATGCTGCTGTCCATCAGCAGTGGCTTTGCAGCACCCCTACCTCAACAGTTTTCCGCCGTGTATACGGTAAAAAAATCCGGCATGACCATCGGTGAAACCAAACGCACACTCAACCACAACGGGACACAATATCAGTTTGAATCCATCACCCGACCTAAAGGCATCGCAAAACTATTCACCAGCGGACAAGTCGTCGAACGCAGCCTGTGGAATTTCCACCAAAATCAACCCCGCCCGGAGCAGTACACCTTTTTTAATAGCGGCGGCAAAAAGAAACGCAACGTACAAATCGATTTTGATTGGACTAAAAAACAAGTGGTTAACACCGTTAATGGTCAACCGTGGAGCATGCCACTGGAGTACGACACGCAGGACAAGCTGCTGTATCAACTGCGCATCATGCAGGATTTACCGACCGACCAACCCATGCTGCATTATCCCATCGCCGATGGCGGCAAGCTAAAGTATTACGACATCGAGGTTGTCGGCAAGGAACGCATTCGTACTAAGTTAGGTGTTTTCGACACTGTGCGCCTGCGCCACGTCAAAGGTAGCCGCAAGACCACCATGTGGTGTGCGCAACAGCTGGGCTACTTGCCGGTACGCATTGAGCAGCAAAAGGGAAATAATAGCCCAGTGACGGCAACGCTGAAGTCGGTGACAGGTATCACGCCGGGGAATCTGTCGGCTGCGCGTTAGCCGAGATCAGTGTCAGATGTAAAACACCAGCTGGCGTGCACAATATCCTAAGTTTTTTGATACACCTGACTTAACCAGATAAACGTCTGTTGCTGATCGATTTTTGTGAAGCCCGCTTCGCAAATCCAGCGTTCAACATCATCAGGCTCATGTACGTAGGCGCGAAAATCCGAACCGAATAATTTCAGACTCACGGCCATGGCCTCAATGACCAGCTTGATAAACCAACGTTTGCGCGGGTAGGTCAGGGCGATCACCCGCTCGGTTTTTGCCGTCGAACTGTTCAGCAGTAATTCCGCAAACGGGTAACAACAGACCACCTTGTCCAGAATCGTGATCTCGGCGGGTTTTACCTGATCCAGTAGTTCGATAAAATCTCCCTGCAAATATTCAGTGCGATCGGCCAGCCCCTTTTCACCAGCCCAATTCCTGGCCTCCTTGAGCATGTCCTCAGCAAGGTCGATACCCACAGCGGATTTAGCACCGCGCTCCACTAGGGTTTGATGCAGATATCCGACACCGCTACCGATTTCTAGCAGAGTGGCTCCCTCGAAACCGGCCTGCGCCAGACCCTCCAACAACTGGAGCTGCGAGGGCTCAAAACCCTTTTTAGCAAAACGCCGACGATAGCTGCGGGCAAACAATGAAAAAAGACGTCCGCCGGAGATCGAATGTGGACAACAACAATTCATTGCGTTCAGGAACCTTAGGGGTAGTTTTGAATAAGACAGAGCGTGAAGTGACTGACAAAAAACCCTGGATCGCACTCGCAGGCAAGATCAGTGCAGCTTATCAGCATAGCTAGCGGCATGGTCTGGCGGCTTTGTTCCCGGCAGACTCCAAACCTAGCAATGCGAAGCCCAAGTTGACTTACCATTCAACACCTCATCGCGACAATAATCAAGGCTGTTCAAATCCTTTGTGTGCGCTAGACTCAAGTTCAGTTGTACCCTTATTTTCACTAACGCTGTTTGCTGGCAAATGTAGCTCGTTTTATCCATACCGTTTTATACGTACAAGGAGAGCATTTATGGGAAAAGTGCAGCGCGTCACCACTGCTGAAACGAACCGTCACAACTCACACCACCCGGGACACAACCGAACAAGCACCACCCCTTCCGAGCAAACCATCCGCTACGTGCTCGATACCAACGTTCTCATTCACGATCCCACCGCCCTGTTGAATTTTGAAGAACACCACGTGGTTATCCCCATGACCGTATTGGAAGAACTTGACCATCTTAAAAGCGGACGGCAGACCCACGCGGCAGACTGCCGACAAGCCATACGCGAAATTGACCGTATTCTGGGATCGGCCACGCCCGACGATGTCGAACAGGGTGTGCCCGTACAACGCGACGATACTGGCAAACCCCAAGGTCATTTATCTATTTTAATGAGCCGTGCACCGGACAATCTCGCCACCCTGCCCATTCATTTAAATGACAACAAAATCATTAACGACATTTGTCAGTTGCAACGCCAGCATCCGGAACAGCCTGTGGTGCTGATCACCAAAGACATCAACATGCGCCTCAAGGCGCGGGGTTGCGGTATTCATTCTGAGGATTATCACAGTGATCAGTTAGTCACCGACATCGACTTGCTCAACAAAGGTTATATTGAATTCCCAGGCAGCTTTTGGGATCAAGTGGACGCGGTGAAAACCGAACGCCGCGACAAACGCACCTATCATCAAATTCCAAAAATTGAATCATTACAGGAGGTCTGCCCCAATCAGTTCATTCTCGACAACAACGGACTGGTGGCACGCATCACCAAGATACAAGAAGACGTGCTCACCCTCATGCACCTCGACCATCACCAACTGTTGGAACAAGAGGCCTGGGGACTGAAGCCACGTGACGTGTATCAGGCCATGGCCCTCAACTTGCTGTTAGACCCAGACATTCACTTGGTTAATCTCACTGGCTCGGCGGGTTCCGGCAAAACGATTTTGGCATTGGCAGCGGCCATCGAGATGACCGTCAACAATCCCATCTACCGGCGCATCATCGCCACCCGCAGCACACAGGGGCTGGACGAAGACATCGGCTTCCTACCCGGTACCGAGCAGGAAAAAATGGAACCCTGGCTGGGCGCCATCACCGATAATCTGGAAGCCCTGCACTGCGAAGACGAAGATGCCTCCGGCAGCGTGGATTATGTGCTCGGTCGAGTGCCGCTGCACTTCAAGTCGCTCAACTACATTCGTGGCCGCAGCTTTCAGCAAAGCCTGATTCTTATCGACGAGTCACAAAATCTCACCCCGCATCAAATCAAAACCATCGTCACCCGTGCGGGCAAGGGTTCAAAGGTGATCTGTCTCGGTAACCTGGCGCAGATCGACACACCGTATCTCAATGCCACCAGCTCGGGACTCACCTATCTCAACGAGCGTTTCAAAAATTTCGATCATGGCGGCAACATTCAGTTGCAGGGCGTACCGCGTTCCCTGCTGGCGGAATATGCGGAGGCGAATCTTTAGCATTCACCGGGGACAGACCTAAGGTCTGTCCCCTTCGATTCAAAACCCATAGCGCAGGCATTCCACCTGCGCTATGTTTGCCTATGATACGAAAATATTATTGGAACGCTTGTATGGCCAATTATTGAAATTAAGAAGGGACACACCATGCGACTACTCCACACCATGCTGCGCGTCGGCGAGCTTGATCGCTCCATCACCTTTTACACCGAAGTGCTCGGCATGAAACTGCTACGCCGCAAGGATTACCCGGACGGCGAATTTACCCTGGCCTTCGTTGGCTACGGCGACGAAGCGGAAAATACCGTGCTGGAACTGACTTACAACTGGGGCACTGAGCACTACGAACTGGGTACCGGCTACGGCCATATCGCCATTGAAGTGGATGATGTCTACCAGGCCACTGACACCATCAAACAACATGGCGGAAAAATCCTGCGTGAAGCCGGCCCCATGAATGCTGGCAGCACAATTATTGCCTTTGTTGCCGATCCCGACGGCTATTCTATTGAATTAATCGGGACCAAGTGAACAGGAACGTTCACTCGGCTCATGAGCAGGAGAGCGGCATGAAGAAATCATCTTTATCATTAACAGCACCCATCTTACTAACGGCGTGGTTAATGTTAGACACCACCGCCTTTGCAGATCATAGTTGCACCGATTGCCACAACTCTGCCACACCCAGTGCCAGCGATCTTATTAAACCGTTGTCCGGGCTTTGTGCCGATTGCCACGCGAAACGCATTGCCGCTGGCGAACATGCCGTTGATATTCCTGTGTTCGCGTCGAATAACACCTTGCCATTGCACGAGGGGAAAATGAGTTGCGCCAGTTGTCACGACCCGCATCAGCCTTTTGCGGCTTTGAGGATGATGGATCCGGAGTTGTGTGATCAGTGTCATCCTAAGTGAGTTTGGCTTTAGCAGGTTTTCTGTGCACTGATTGCAGGCGCATTCTGTGATCAAGGAGATTTTTTGAGGATAACTTGTGCGAAGTTCCGCAGCTATAGGTTTAGTTGTTAAATTCTTTTCCTGGCGGAAACTGCGTGTTCATTTTCTTTGCTTGCCCAAAGAAAACGGAACCAAAAGAAAGGGCACCCTACGATTTGGTCGCTACGCGACTTCCCTGTGCTTCTCGCCTTCATTGGCGCAAAAATAAACTCGCTCGCTGCGCTACCTCAGACAAATTTTTGCTTCCTCCAATGAAGGCTGCGATGCTCGGCTGCATCGAAGGGGTAAAGGTCAACTGCAAAACCATCCCCCTCTCCCAAAACTGGGAGAGAGTTCATGAAACAACCTCCGAGCGTTCCACCCCTCATCCCAGCCTTCTCCCCTCAAGAGGAGAAGGAGTTAAAACCCAAATCTGTTGGAATCTACGACGCAATTCAGTCCCGTCATCCCTCGCTGAAGAGCGCAGGGATTTTGCGATTAAGTGAGCGTTGTCTGAGCGAAGCGAGTTTGGCAAACGCGCAAAATACCGAGGAGCGTAAGGACGAATCGGCAGGAGCCGATTCGCACAGCCGAAGGCTGCCCGAAGGGCGAGGCACACGGATGTACCGAGTGAACCGCGCAACCGCGGCGAGGGATCGGGTGGACTTTTCTTTGATTCGTTTTGCTATGCCCTGTGGGTGCTTTTGGCCACTCAAAAGAAATGAACACGTAGCCTTCCGCAAAAGAAAGGAAAAACCTACTTGCTCAAATGCTGCGGAACCGCGCAAAATATTACATTAACGACTGCAATACGCATTGCCGCTGGTGAACACGCCATTGATGTTCCGGCGTTCGCGTTGAATAACACCTTACCATTGCACGAGGAGAAAATGAGCTGTGCGACCTGTCACGACTCACATCAACCTTTTGCGGCGTTGAGGATGTGGATCCGGAGTTATATGAGATGTGCCACAAAAAATAATGAGCGTGCGACAGAAAATACCGGGAGATTAACGGATAAAACAGAAGGGAAACCGCTGGAGCCTACCAGGCTATCTGCACAAGCAATAGACTACTGAGCCTTTTTCACTCGATACATTGCCTTGTCCGCAAAGTTGATCAGCGTATCAGCCGTCTGACCATCCTCGGGGAAAACCGCGATGCCAATACTGCCGGCAAGCGAGATTTCATGACCCTGAATCATGCAGGGCTCGTAGAGCTTAGCCATGATTTGCTCGACGATTTGCTCAGCATCGCGGCGACTGTGCAACTCTTCCAGTAATACAACAAATTCATCTCCGCCAAAGCGCGCTACTGTATCCGAGGCTCGCAGCACCGCAGCAAAACGGTGCGCCGCCTCCTGCAACGCCAGGTCACCCACAGCATGTCCCGCCACATCGTTAACGTTTTTGAATTTATCAAGATCGATGTACAGAAGGGCGAACTGGGTATTGTTGCGAGCCACATGCACAATCAAATGTTGCAGGCGGTCAATCAATAAATAACGATTAGGTAGCCCCGTAAGCTGATCATAGTGCGCCAACTGTGCCAGGCGTTCGTTGTTGCGCACCCGTGTGCTGATATCGCGATTGATACCCAGGGCGCCGGTCATGTTGCCGTCATCGTCCAGCAGTGGCACCACCATTGACTCTATCCAGCCGATGCTGCCATTTTTGTGCAGCATGCGCACTTCGCCATTCCATTTGCCGTGCTTCTGCACGGCATCCAGCACTTCTGTAGTGATGTGATCGGTATCTTCGGGTACATGCAGGATGCTCACCAGCTGACCCAGCGCCTCTTCCTTGCTGTAGCCGTACAGGCGTTCGGAACCCGCATTCCAGTCGATCACGGCTCCCTGCATGTCCGTTACCACCACGGCATCGAAGAGATGATCAAAGGCGCAAGCGCGCTGTTCGAGAATTGTTTTATCCATGATGTACGAAAGAGAATAGACCATCCAAGGCCATCAGGTTTTCGGCAGGGTGACTCCGGTCTGTCCCTGATATTTACCGCCGCGATCCTTGTACGAAGTTTCGCACTCTTCGTCGCCGGTGAAAAACAACATCTGCGCAACACCTTCATTGGCGTAGATTTTAGCGGGCAGCGTGGTGGTGTTGGAAAATTCCAGGGTCACGTGACCTTCCCATTCGGGTTCCAGCGGGGTGACATTGACGATGATGCCACAACGGGCGTAGGTAGATTTACCCAAGCAGACGGTGAGTGCGTTGCGCGGGATGCGGAAAAATTCCACGGTGCGCGCCAGCGCGAAAGAGTTGGGCGGGATGATGCAGACGTCGGACTTCACATCGATAAAACTGGCTTCGGAAAAATCCTTGGGATCTACGACGGCCGAGTTGATGTTAGTGAAGATTTTGAATTCGTCAGCACAGCGCACGTCATAACCATAACTAGACGTTCCGTAGGAAATGATACGGCCGCCATTGGCCTCGCGCACCTGTCCCGGCTCGAAGGGCTCGATCATGCCCTGCTCTTTCGCCATGCGGCGAATCCATTTGTCTGCTTTGATGCCCACTGTACTTCCCCCTCTCGGAAACTGCTCATGCGTCGCCTAAAAGCGCCTACTGTTGGTTCTCTATCTCCTGCATCCATGCAGTCGACCCTAGCCCTCTCCTCCGTCCATTAAATGAAAAGGGGAGGGAATAGTAGTTTTTTGTAGGGTGGGCACTGCCCACCAATTACGACAATCTAAACCATGCTGGTGGGCAGTGCCTTTATGCCCCAGAGGGTACACCCTACGGTCATTACAAAAAGACGAACAGCTATTTTTAGTTATTCTGAATCACAATATTCGGGAACTTGGCGCTGAACTCTTTCGCACGCAAAGAAAGTTTGGCCGCTACACGACGCGCAATTTCGCGGTAAATCTGCGTAATGCGACCATCAGGGTCAGCCGCCACTGTCGGCGTACCGGCATCCACTTCTTTGCGAATTTGAATATCCAACGGCAATGCCCCAATGAAGTCCACGTCGTATTCATCGGACATGCTCTGCCCGCCGCCCTGACCGAAGATGTGTTCTTCGTGACCGCACTCGGAGCAAATATGAATGCTCATATTTTCGATAATACCCAACACGGCAACATCGACCTTTTCAAACATCTTCAGCGCTTTACGCGCATCCAGCAATGCGATGTCCTGCGGCGTGGTGACGATGATCGCGCCACTCACCGGCACCTTTTGTGCCAAGGTGAGCTGGATATCACCCGTGCCTGGCGGCAGGTCGATAATCAGGTAATCCACATCGGCCCACTGCGTATCATTGAGCAGCTGTTCCAAAGCCTGTGTCACCATGGGGCCACGCCAGATCATCGGGGTTTCTTCTTCAATGAGATATCCAATAGACATGGACTGAAGCCCGTGGCCCATCAGTGGCTCCAGTGACTTACCGTCTTTGGATTCCGGTTTGTCGGACACACCCAACATGCGCGGCTGGCTGGGACCGTAAATATCGGCGTCGAGGATGCCCACCGTCGCGCCCTCGGCCTGCAGCGCCAGCGCCAGATTGACCGCCGTGGTGGATTTGCCCACGCCACCCTTGCCGGAGGCGATGGCAATAATGTTTTTCACACCCGCAATGGCTTTCACGCCTTTTTGCGCGGTATGCGCTTCAATCTTGCTACTAACGTTAATGACCGCATCGCTCACGCCGTCGATGCCGATGACCTGCTCTTTCAGCTTGCTGGCCAATTCGACCTCGTGACCCTTGGCGGGAAAGCCCAGCACCACATCCACCGTGGCTTTATCACCCTCGATGGCGATGTTTTTGATACACTTCGCGCTCACCAAATCCTGCTGCAAGTAGGGATCGATATATTGTTTGATAGCGGATTCGGCCTGTTCGCGGGTGACGCTACTCATGTTCACTGCTCCTGTTGGCAAAAATGGCCTTTCGAAAGAGGGCCCAAAACTGTTTTCATAAATGAAGGGACGCGAGTTTACACAATTTATCAGCGTATCGTAATATTACCTTTTGCATAAACTATTAGTATTCAAGGGGTTTACCGTCGGCTCACCCCCCGCACCAAAACACAGCGAAAAATCCAACGCAAAGACGCCAAGGCGCAGAGAACGCAAAGAACTATCTGTTTGTTTTTTAATATATAATTCTTTGCGCCCTTGGCGTCTTCGCGCCTTTGCGTTGAAATCTTTTTGAGAATCCGAAAAACATGACTCACCAACCCCGCAAAATCCTCGTCACCAGCGCCCTGCCCTACGCTAACGGCAGTATCCATATGGGTCACATGGTCGAATACATCCAGACCGATATTTGGGTGCGTTTCCAGAAAATGCGCGGCAACACCTGCACTTACGTGTGTGCGGACGATGCCCACGGCACGCCCATCATGCTGCGTGCGCAAAACGAAGGCATCACGCCGGAAGAATTAGTGGCGCGCATCGGCGAGGAACATCGCGCCGATTTTGCCGCCTTCGACATCGGCTTCGACAATTTCCACAGCACGCACTCGGACGAGAATCGCGAGCTGGCGGAGATGATCTACGGCCGCCTCAAAGCCAACGGCCACATCACCAGTCACACCATCGAGCAGGCCTACGACCCGGAAAAGGAGATGTTCCTGCCGGACCGCTTCGTGCGCGGCACCTGCCCCAAGTGCAAAACCGAAGACCAGTACGGTGACAACTGCGAGGCCTGTGGCGCCACTTACGACCCCACGGAACTGATCAACCCGGTGTCGGCCGTCTCCGGCGCCACGCCCATTCGCAAAAAATCCGAGCACCTGTTTTTCAAGCTCGCGGATTTTCAGGACATGCTCATCGAATGGACTCGAGCCGGCCACCTGCAGCCGGAAGTCAGCAACAAACTGGACGAATGGCTGAAAGAAGAGCTGCGCGAGTGGGACATCAGCCGCGACGCGCCCTATTTTGGTTTCGAGATTCCCGATGCGCCCAACAAATATTTCTACGTGTGGCTGGACGCACCCATGGGCTACTTCGCCAGTTTCAAAAACCTGTGTGAACGCCGTGACGATTTGGATTTCGACGAATACATAATGAATCCCGATGATAATAAAGATATTGAGCTATACCATTTCATCGGCAAAGACATCATCAGCTTCCACGCCCTGTTCTGGCCAGCGGTGCTAGAA
Organism: uncultured Ectothiorhodospiraceae bacterium; assembly: GCA_964645165.1. GTDB lineage: Bacteria > Pseudomonadota > Gammaproteobacteria > SZUA-152 > SZUA-152 > SZUA-152. The sequence continues at coordinate 401 of CAZXZI010000038.1, read as the reverse complement.
GGCGCCAAACTGCGCAAGCCGAAAGCAATATATGCCCACGGCTTTTTAACCGTCAACGGGCAAAAGATGTCCAAGTCCCGCGGCACCTTCATCAATGCGCGCAACTACCTGGATCACCTTGACCCGGAATACCTGCGCTATTATTTTGCCGCCAAACTCACCAGCCGCATCGATGATCTCGACCTCAGCTTTGACGATTTCATCGCGCGGGTGAACTCGGATCTGGTGGGCAAAATGGTCAACATCGCCAGCCGCTGCGCCGGCTTCATCAGCAAGAAATGCGACGGGCAATTATCCGCCGAATGCAGCGAGCCGGAGCTGTACCAGCGCTTCGTGGATGCCGGAGAGCAGATCGCCGAACTCTACGAAGGCCGCGAATTCAACCACGCCATGCGCGAGAT
>CAZXZI010000037.1:0-24941 GCA_964645165.1 uncultured Ectothiorhodospiraceae bacterium | reverse complement strand
TTGCGTTGTATGGGTCGCGGCGACGACGACCACGGGGACTTCCACTGGTCGCGGCGTCGCGGGGGTGGGGGGGTGTTAAGGGAGAGGGCGGAAGTGGTGCTGGTAATCTGACCGTCGTCGTTTTCCATCAGGTAGGTACGGTTGCCGTGCAGCACACCGGGTCGGCCGGCACACAGCGGTGCAGCGTGGTGGCCGGTCTCCAATCCGTCGCCCGCGGCTTCAACGCCATAAATGGCGACGTTTTTGTCATCGAGGAAAGGATAAAATAGGCCAATGGCGTTGGAACCACCGCCCACACAGGCCACCAGAGCATCGGGCAGACGCCCGGCCTGCTCCTGCACCTGCGCACGTGCCTCACGACCGATCACGGCCTGAAAATCACGCACCATGGCCGGGTACGGATGCGGCCCAGCGACGGTGCCGATAATGTAAAAGGTGTCGTCAATGTTGGTGACCCAGTCGCGCATGGCTTCGTTAAGCGCGTCTTTCAGCGTATTCGAGCCGGACTCCACCGACACCACTTCCGCGCCCAACAGCCGCATGCGGTAGACGTTGATGGCCTGACGGGCGATGTCCACCGCACCCATGTAGATCACACACTTCAGGCCCAGCCGTGCTGCCACGGTAGCCGTCGCCACGCCGTGCTGACCGGCACCGGTTTCGGCGATAATGCGGGTTTTGCCCAGGCGCTTGGCCAACAGGGCCTGGCCAATGGTGTTGTTGATTTTATGCGCGCCGGTGTGATTGAGGTCTTCGCGCTTGAGATAAATGCGCGCGCCGCCCAGCTTTTTGCTCCAGCCCTCGGCGAAATACAGCGGCGAGGGACGGCCCACGTAATGTTGCAGGTCCGCATCCAGCTCAGCCAAAAACGCGGGATCGCTGAGGTATTCGTCGTAGGCGTCCTGCAACTCCTGCAGGGGCACCATGAGGGTCTCGGCCACGAACTTGCCGCCGTAGGGGCCGAAGTGGCCGCAGTTGTCTGGGGCGTTACCGATGAGATTGCCTTCTACTTTAATTGAATCCTGCTGTGACACCCTGCTTACCTCTGTGTGTAGGGTGGGCACTGCCCACCTTTGCATACCATCCAACGCCTATTAATGGTGGGCAGTGCCCACCCTACTTACTTCTATTATTTATTTGCAACCTAGCTCTTTCTCATTACCGTCATTCCGGCGCAGGCCGGAATCTAGGGGTTTTAGCAGAGCATTTCTGGATTCCGGCCTGCGCCGGAATGACGGCTATTTTATCCCTTTAACCTAATTCGAACTCTTGTTCATCTCTCCTGTCCGCCGCTCGAACTGCGGCGACAAAGCCTGCCATTTTACCCCAATCCTTCACACCTTTCTCTGCTTCCACGCCGCCGCTGACATCCACGGCATAGGGACGCACGGTGCGAATGGCTTCGCCCACATTGTCCGACCTTAAACCACCCGCAAGAATCACGGTGGCGGGCAAATCAGCCGGGATACGTGTCCAGTCGAAGGACTCACCCGTGCCGCCCGGCAGGGCTGGATGGTAGGCATCCAGCAACAAGCCTGATGATTCAGAATAACGCTCGGCTTCCGCGTGCAAATCCACGTCCTCGGCCATGCGAATCGCTTTGATCCACGGCCGATCAAAACTGGCGCAAAATTCCGGAGACTCATCGCCGTGGAATTGTAGCAAATCGAGATTAACGCTACCCAGTACAGCGCGAACTTCATCAACAGAAGCATTCACAAACAGCCCTACGGAAGTGACAAACGGTGGCAGCACATCCACAACGACACTGGCTTGTTCGATATCGACATTGCGTGGGCTGGGTTCATAAAACACCAAACCAATGGCGTCCGCACCCAGCTTCGCTGCTTGCTCAGCGTCTTCCGGGCGGGTAATGCCGCAGATTTTTATGCGTGTCGTGGTTCGTGTGGTCATTGAATTTGTCGTGTTTGAAATGACTAAAAGCTACCGTGCGAATTCTTTGCAAGAAAGAACCGCGCAGGTTACCAGACCAGCCGGGTGGGCGGTACCGGCGGGATGCCAAACTCGGGGGGATATTCTACGCTCATGAAATACAGGCCGTGCGGTGGTGCGGTCACGCCACCCTGGGTGCGATCACGGGTTTCCAGCACTTTGCGGCTCCAGTCCACGTCCCGTTCACCTGCGCCGATGCTCATTAGCACGCCGGCGATGTTGCGCACCATGTGCTGCAAAAAGGCATTGGCTTCGAGATCGATAATGATCAGGTCTTCGCGTCGCTGCACGTCCAGCTGGTACAGCGTGCGCACTGAACTGTGTGCCTGACAGGCCACCGCGCGGTAGGCATTAAAATCGTGCTCGCCCAACAAATGCTGCGCGGCCTGTTGCATGCGTTGAACATCTAAGCTGCGATGATCCCACGATACCCGCCCGGCGGCGAAGGTAGGGCGCACCGCACGATTGGCAATCACGTAACGATATCGCCTTCGCACCGCGCCAAAGCGCGCGTGGAAATCCTTGGCCACCGGTTTGGCCCACGTCACCGAAACGCTGGTGTCCATATTCGAATTAGTACCGCACAGCCAGGAACGCTCGCTACGTTCGACGTCGGTATCAAAATGAATCACCTGGCCGCAGGCATGTACCCCGGCGTCGGTACGACCGGCGCAAATCACTTTCACTTCGGTGTTGGCCACTTGTGACAGACCCGCTTCCAGCATGCCCTGCACCGTCGGTACTGCCTGTTTTTGCGCCTGCCAGCCGCAAAACGGGCTGCCGTCGTATTCGATGCCCATGGCGATGCGCATCGGCTTAAGCTGCACCCACGGCAATGGTTTTCACCGCAAACAGCAGCGTCACCAGCAGCGCGGGGATAACCCACTGCCACACCGGAGGGCATGATTCTTCGGGCAAGGTCATGGTATGTGTGGTTGCGTGCTCAGCGTCATCAATCACCTTGGCAAACAGACGATGGGCAGTGCTGGCGATGGTCATTAATTTTGGCTCAAAGGCCGCTGGCTCTGTCGCAGGAGTATCGTCACGGGCATCATGTCGGTATGCTGAGCGCAGCACGCCCACCGCTTCCAGCGTCAGTGAAATTCGTACCGCTAGTCGCTCATGAGATAAGCCTAGCCACGACAACGGCTGAAGACACCAGTTCACCGCGGACAAAAATTCGGCCTGCTCGGTGCTACTGATGAGCACATTCACTGCGGCGACAATCAGCACCAGCACGGCGATACGCAATAGTCCCTGCAGAAGGCCTTCCTGCGTTGGCCCCCATAACACATCGGGGATCAGTAACACGCCGGGGGTGAAAAACAAGTAGACGATGAGGATAGACAGGAACAGCCAGCGCAGGCGTTTGAGCATCTTTAACGCATTGGGCAGTTGGGTGGGCACACCGCGCAGCAGTTCGGATAGGTACAACACCGTCATCAACGCAAAACCCGCCAGCAGTAACGGCTCGCTGCCCACCGCCATGGCGGCGCCAAAGATCAGAAAGCAGATTATTTTGATGACGGCGTGCATGGCCTATTTTCTCAGCAAAACGTTCCGGACAAAACAACTAAAACGCTGACAACAAAAAACGGCGCAGACCTGAGGCTGCGCCGTTTTTTGGTTTTTCTATTTAAAGCTCAGGCTATTGCCTAAGAAAGCTGCGCAAGCAACTCCCCAGCCTGTTTCTTTTGATCCTCGTCACCCTCTTCCATCACTTCGTCGAGGATGCTCTTGGCGCCGTCGCCATCGCCCATGTCTACATAGGCTTTAGCCAAATCCAGTTTGGTGCCGATTTCGTCGACATCACCGAAGGCGTCATCGTCCAGCTCATCGCCAAGGTCATCTTCAAGATCGTCACCGGTTTCGTCCGCATCGGCTGAAACGTCCTTGCTTGCGACTTCGTCGACGTCACCCAGATCGAAGTCTAGGTCACCATCATCATCCGATGCTGCCTTCGTGACAGTACTGCTGGCGTCGGTATTGAGATCGAAATCCAGAGAAGATACATCAAAATCCAGACCATTATCATCGACCGGCTTGTCATCGACGGCAGGTGCCTCGGCACTGGTTTCGGTACCCATATCCATGTCGAAGTCGAGGCTGTTATCGCCTTCCTCTGCTGCGGCTTCCGTGGTTGTGGGCGCGTCACTGCCTGTGGCGGCTTCCAGCTCGGCAAACATTTCATCGGTGTCTGCGTCGCCAGTGGCTGCGCTAAGGTCAACGTTCTCAGAATCAATATCAAAATCGAAGTCCAGCAGGTCATCATCGCTTTCGCTGACGTCTTCCTGCAAATCTTCTTTCAGTGCTTCGGCAGAATCGCCACCAAACAGATCGCTGCCTGGGCACAACTGACCACCCATGGTCACCACTTTAGCCCACATAGGATCAGATTCATCACCCAGTGCATCGTGGAATTCCTGCGCCTTTAGCTCGAAGGACTCACGATTCTTCGCTGCAAAAAAGACTTCCAGCAACTTCAGTTTGACTTCGTTGCGCTCGGGCTCTTTCTCCAGCGCCTCGTTCAAAATATCCTCGGCCTGCTGATGTCGACCGTAAGCCAGATAAACATCGGCTTCGGAAATGGGGTCAACATCTGCCGCATCGGTTTCAATGCCACTCATGCCGCTCATTTCACTCATGGCGAAATCGCTGACCATGGAACTTTCACCACCACCCATGTTCTCTGCCGTGGCGCCAGCATCATCACCACCGCCCACATTCAGAATGCTTTCTTCAAAGCCGTCCTGCATTTTGCGGCGGCGTTGAATCACCACAACCGCGATGATCAGCACCAATACACCGATACCGCCGTACATCACCATGGGATCGTCCAGTAAGCCGGGTTCTTCCATAGGTGCAGGTGCCACAGGTGCAGAAGCCGGTGCTGCTGGGTTTTCTTCAGCCGCAGGTGCTTCAGTTTCCGTTTCAACAGGAGTTGCGCCTTCCACTGACTCAGCCAATGCCGCTGCTGCCGTTTGCTCAGAGGCCATCTCTTCTGCAGGTGCTTCACCGTCTGCAGGTGTTGGTTCAATGCCAGACTGTTTCTGTAGCGCCATCATCTCATCGTCTTTCAACATGATGAGCCGTTGCATGGCCGTTAACTGTTCTTCCATTTCTGCCAGACGGGATTTCAATTCGTCCGTTTCCTGACGATTGGCATCCAACGCCTCGGCGGCCAACAACAAATCCTCACGCATTTGATCGACGTTTTTATCGCCCGCGCCACTGCCAGCTCCCTTGGAACCTGGAGCGACCAGTTTCAGGCTTGCTTGGCTAGCACCTTTGCCCGCACCGCTACGCTCTCCACGCGCCACTGTGCCGCCCGTGGGTGCATCGGACTGACGCACCAGCTTGCCACTCTTACGAGCGCGCCATTCACTGTGTTGGCGATTCACTTCTGCGTTGGCCTCGGCCACGGAGAAGGTGGACAGCTCGGCGGGATCATTCACCCGCAGCACATAACCGGCCTTGAGCTGATTCACATTGCCGTTATAAAAGGCATGTGGGTTGCTACGCACCAGCGCCAACATCATCTGATCCACGGTGACCCCGCTGGGGCGCATCGCATTGGCAATCTCATAAAGGGTATCGTTGTACTTCACCGGGCCGTAAGTTAGCTCACCGGCCTGATGGGAAACCGGTGCCATGGTGGCACGGGATTGAATCGGTGCAGCGCGCGCTGGCGCACGTTGGCTAACCGCAGGGGCGGCTTGTCGAGGCGCAACGGCAGCTTGTTGCATTGGCGCAGGGGCTTCATTGGATAGCACCGGCGGATCCACCAGTACGGTAAATTCACGCAGAATGCGGCCACGTGGCCAACGGGCTTCAACCACAAAATCCAGGAAAGGCTCGTTAACGGCTTGAGTGGTGGAGATTTGCACGTAGGCCGTGCCGTTCTTGCGGCCCACCACTTCAAATTTGATTTTGGTCAGGAAAAAGGCGCGATCAGCGCCGACGCGTTGAAAATCCTCTTCGGAACCCAGCTTTACTGACAGGTTGTTCAGGTCGCCCTTGTTGACAGAAAGCAACTCGATTTGCGCGTCCAAAGGCTGATTGAGTGCCGATTTCATCGCAATATTGCCTAAACCCAGCGCGTGTCCCGCAGCCGGAATCAACATTGCCAACATGGCCATGACCGGTGCTAATCGTTTTACCGGTGCCAACAGCTTACCCGGTGCCAATTGCTTACCCGATGCCAATAGCGTACTCATAGTTACTCCCGTTTTTAGTTATTCAGCCTGCCTGCTGATTCCCCAATCTCTAGGAAACCCACTACAGCATCGGCAACCTATAGGAATTATTTAGAAATATTAGGCAATTAGAGCAAAGAATCAGAAGCAACTATAGCTTACACGCCCTCTTTTACCAACAATTCAAGGATTTGCACACAATTTAGCGCAGCGCCCTTACGCACATTATCGGCAACCACCCACAAACTTAAACCGTAGGGATCAGAAATGTCATCGCGGATGCGTCCCACAAACACAGCATCTTTCCCAGCGGCTTCTGTGACGGGGGTCGGACCACTGCCCATTTCACCCGCATCCAGCATTTTTATGCCCGGAGCCTGTCGCAATAACTCCCGCGCTTCATCCGCACCCAGCTTTGCACGCATCTCAATGCTGATTGCCTGTGAGTGTCCGAAAAAAACCGATGCCTGCACTGTAGTTGGGTTGATCACGATATCGTCATCCGCAAGAATTTTTTGCGACGCCCGTAGCATTTTCATTTCACACGACAAATAACCATTATCTTCCGCCTCATCGACTTGCGGCAAAACATTAAAGGCGATTTGTTGCGAGAACACTTCGGTTTTGACATCTTGCATGTTCAACAACGCAATGGTCTGACCAGCAAGTTCATCCATGCCTTTTTTTCCGCGCGCCGTCACAGCCTGATAAGTCACTACATTGATGCGATCAATGCCCACCGCATCATGGATTGGCTTAAGTGCAACCAGCATTTGAGTGGTTGCGCTATCGGGACTAACAACAATATTCCGTGCGGCATAACTGGAAATTGCTTGCGGATTTACTTCCGGGATTATTAACGGCACATCGTCCTCGTCCACAAATTGCGATGAAGTATCGATAACGATGCAACCTGCTTCTGTCGCTTTTGGAACATATTCCGCAGATGCAACATCACCTGCACAAAACACCGCGATGTTTGCCTGCGAAAAATCAAACTCCGCCACCTCTTTTACGGTGTGGTACTTGCCGCCCAGTTCTACTTTCTTTCCGGCCGTGCGCGGACTCGCCAGCGGGAAAAATTTTCCTACAGGAAAATCACGCTCCGCCAAAAATGATACGAGGGCCTCACCCACCAAACCCGTCGCACCCACTATCGCCACATTAAATGTTTTGCTCACTAATTATGCCTCCAACAACAAACGCAACATGCGGCGCAACGGTTCAGCCGCACCCCATAACAATTGATCGCCTACGGTAAACGCCGATAAATAATCATTACCCATGGTCAGTTTTCGCAAGCGACCCACCGGTACGTTTAACGTCCCCGTCACTGCGGCAGGCGTTAAATCAGCCATGCTGATGTCACGGTCATTGGGAACCACTTTTACCCAGTCATTGGCCGTTGCCAGCATGCCGTGAATCTCGTCCAGTGGTACATCCTTTTTCATTTTGATGGTCATTGCCTGACTGTGACAACGCATAGCACCAACACGCACACAGATGCCATCGATAGGTACCACATTGTTTGACCGACCCAATATCTTGTTAGTCTCCACTTCGGCTTTCCATTCTTCGCGTGTCTGACCACTATCCATTTGTGAATCAAGCCACGGAATCAAACTGCCCGCCAGCGGTACGCCCCAGTTATCTTTGGGGTAATCATCCGAACGTAAAAACTCTGCCAGCTTTCTATCGATATCGAGAATCGCCGAAGCAGGATCTTCGTTGAGGTCTTTCACTTCATTATTGATCGCACCCATCTGTCGAATCAGCTCACGCATATTTTGTGCGCCCGCACCCGACGCTGCTTGATAAGTCATTGGAGAAATCCATTCCACCAAATCATTGTCAAACAAACCACCGATGGCCATCAACATCAAACTCACAGTGCAGTTACCACCGACAAAGGTTTTCGTGCCATTGGCCAAACCATTTTTGATCACATCAAGATTCACCGGGTCGAGCACAATAATGGCTTCATCTTCCATGCGCAGGGTGGACGCCGCATCAATCCAATAGCCATCCCAACCGGCTTTTCGCAGTTGCGGATAGACAACTTCAGTGTAATCCCCACCCTGACAGGTGATGATCACCTCCATTGCTTTCAACTCATCAATGGACTTGGCATCTTTTAGTGGTGGTACATCTTTACCCACATTGGGGCCAGGTTGACCCGGTTGTGAGGTGGTAAAAAATACGGGATCGATGTGATCGAAATCATTCTCGTCACGCATGCGTTGCATCAGTACTGAACCCACCATGCCGCGCCAACCTACTAAACCAACTTTCTTCATCATATTAGTCCTTGCTTTTACCTAACTATTTTACTCGTCACTAAATTCAATTGAGAGTGGCTAGTCCCAAGTAACTAGTTTCTAGAAAAACCCAAAAATACCGTCATTCCGGCGAAGGCCGGAATCTAGGAACACGCTAATTCCTCTGGATTCCGGCCTTCGCCGGAATGACGGAAATAAGTAATTTTGGCTCCTAGAAACTCGCCCCTCGTCACTCGCTACTGTTACTACAGCGCAGCGACCACAGCATCACCCATTTCGGACGTGCTGACCTGCTGCATGCCCTCACTGTAAATATCTGCGGTACGCAAACCTTGATCCAATACATTCTCAACCGCTTGCTCGATACGATCAGCCATGACGGTTTCATCCAGGGAATAACGCAGCATCATCGCCACGGATAAAATCGTCGCCAGTGGATTCGCTACATTTTGCCCGGCGATATCCGGAGCAGAACCATGAATGGGTTCGTACATGCCTTTACCGTTGGCATCCAACGAGGCCGATGGCAGCATGCCGATGGAGCCTGTCAACATCGAGGCGCAATCGGAAAGAATGTCACCAAACAGATTGGTGGTCACCATCACGTCAAATTGCTTGGGCGCACGCACCAATTGCATGGCCGCGTTATCCACGTACATGTGTGACAGCTCCACCTCAGGATAATCTTTCGCGACACACTCCATCACCTCACGCCACAGCTCGGTGGATTCCAGCACGTTGGCCTTGTCTACGGAACAAATTTTCTTACCGCGCCTCATGGCGATATCAAAGGCCGAGCGACCAATGCGGTCGATTTCTGACTCTGCGTAGACCAGCGTGTTAAACCCTTGTTTTTCGCCGTTATCAAGCGTGCGCACACCGCGCGGTTGCCCAAAATAAATACCGCCCGTCAGTTCGCGCACAATCATGATATCCAATCCTGCAACCACCTCTGGTTTTAACGTGGAAGCATCGGCTAACTGTTTGTAGAGAATCGCGGGGCGCAGATTGGAAAACAATTCCAGCTCCGCACGCAAACCCAGCAGGCCTTTCTCCGGGCGCACACTGATGTCCAGCGATTCCCATTTGTAACCACCCACAGCGCCCAGCAGAATCGCATCAGACTCTTTTGCCAACGCCAACGTGTCATCGGGTAATGGATGGCCACTGGCCTCGTAACCGGCGCCCCCCACAGGGGCCTCGTTCATTTCGATATCAAGTCCATCGGCACGCAGGTGCTCCAAAACCTTAACTGCCTCTGCAACGATTTCGGGGCCGATGCCATCACCGGGTAGTACTGCAATTTTTTTTGTCATCACTTTGATCTCTGTAGGGCGGGCAATACCCACCAAAATATTTCACTAGCAATCCCGTGAGAATGGTGGGCAATGCCCACCCTACGGAACAGTAATCCTTATGCTCATTTGAAATCTAACGCAAAGACGCAAGGGCGCAGAAAAAGCAAAGAAACACTTTAAGGAAGCTCGCTTAATTCAACCACCGTCATTCCGGCGAAGGCCGGAATCCAGAAAATTCAACGCACTGGATCCCGACCTTCACCGGGATGACAAATTAATAAGAGCCCCTAAATTAAACACCTTAACGGTGTTTGTGTCTTTGCGAGCTTTGCGTTTACCTGAAAACATTCAAAACAACCACGGTGCTACATTTGTGCGCCGATCTTCGTAATCACGTATTTCGTCCACCTGCTGTAGGGTCAGACCTATATCATCAAGACCGTTGAGCAAACAGTGCTTGCGAAATTCTTCCACATCAAACGGAATCACCTTGCCATCGGGCGTGGTGATCGTTTGCGCCACGAGGTCAACGGTAAGCTGATAACCTTCTTTGGCCGCCACGGCCTGAAACAGTTCATCCACCGCCTGGGCGTCCAACACAATGGGCAGAATGCCATTCTTGAAACAGTTGTTAAAAAAGATGTCCGCGTAACTGGGGGCGATGATGACGCGAAAGCCAAAATCAAGCAACGCCCATGGCGCATGTTCGCGCGAGGAACCGCAGCCGAAGTTTTCACGCGCCAGCAAAATACTTGCACCCGAATAGCGTGGTTGATTCAACACGAAGTCCTCGTTTAACGAGCGAACACTGTTATCCATACCTGGCTCACCGTGATCAAGATAGCGCCATTCATCAAACAAATTTGGGCCAAAGCCCGAACGTTTGATGGACTTCAAAAACTGTTTGGGAATAATCGCGTCGGTGTCCACGTTGGAACGATCCATGGGGGCTACCAAGCCCTGATGTATTTTGAATTTTTCCATAATTTTCTGCCTTGTGTATTTAGTTTCTAGTGGCGAGTATCGAGGGGCTAGGAAAAACAATCTAGCACCTCGTTACTAGGCACTCGTCACTATTGTTCGTACATCTACGAAATGCCCGGCAACTGCCGCTGCGGCTGCCATCGCCGGACTCACCAAATGCGTACGCCCACCCTGCCCCTGTCGGCCCTCGAAATTTCGATTCGAGGTCGAGGCACAGCGTTCACCCGGCTCCAACCGATCGGCGTTCATCGCCAAGCACATGGAACAACCCGGCTCGCGCCATTCGAAACCCGCCTCTGTGAAAATTTTATCGAGCCCTTCTCTCTCAGCTTGCTCTTTCACCAAACCGGAGCCCGGCACCACCATTGCTAACATCACGTTGTTGGCCACCTTGCGACCTTTGACGACTTCAGCAGCCGCGCGCAAATCTTCGATACGCGAGTTGGTGCAGGAACCGATGAAGGCTTTGTCGATTTTGATTTCATTAATCGGCGTATTGGCTTCCAAGCCCATGTATGCCAACGCGGCGCGCATGCCCTCGGCCTTGACCGCATCACTTTGTTGTGACGGGTCGGGCACTTTTCCATCCACGGCCACCACCATTTCGGGTGAGGTTCCCCAGGTGACTTGCGGCTGAATGTCGGCACCGTTAATGCGAACGACGTGGTCAAACTGTGCATCGTCATCCGAATGTAAATCAGACCAGGCCTCTACCGCGGCATCCCACTGTTCCGCCGTTGGTGCAAACGGGCGACCTTTAACGTACCGGATGGTCTTATCATCCACCGCCACCATGCCGGCACGTGCGCCACCTTCGATGGCCATGTTGCACACGGTCATGCGGCCTTCGATGGAGAGATTCCGGATGCCTTCACCGCCGAATTCGATAGCGTAACCGGTGCCACCGGCGGTACCGATTTTCCCGATGATCGCTAACACGATGTCTTTTGCCGTCACGCCCGGACCGACCGAGCCATCAATGCTCACCAACATGTTTTTAGACTTGCGCTGAATCAGGCACTGGGTGGCCAACACATGTTCCACCTCGGAGGTGCCGATACCGTGCGCCAGGGCACCCAACGCCCCATGGGTCGAGGTGTGCGAATCGCCACACACCAGAGTCATGCCGGGAAGCGTCGCACCCTGCTCCGGGCTGATTACGTGCACGATGCCCTGACGAATGTCGTCCATCTTGAATTCGGTGATGCCGAACTCATCGCAATTCTGATCCAAGGTATCCACCTGCAAACGCGATACGGGATCGGTGATGCCCTCCGCCCGACCACCGTGCGCGGGCGGCGTGGTGGGCACGTTGTGATCCGGCGTGGCGAGGTTGGCAGCCACCCGCCAAGGTTTGCGACCTGCCAGACGCAAACCTTCAAAGGCTTGCGGCGAGGTCACCTCGTGCACTAAGTGCCGGTCGATATAAAGCAGGCAGGTACCGTCATCCTGCGTGCGCACCACGTGCTGATCCCATAATTTGTCGTAGAGGGTTTTGCCGGCCATGTCTTTGTTCTTCATTAAAAGTTCCTCACGTAAGCTCATTTTTTGCAGACAAACATTCTGTTCAATCAAATCTTTGTGCGGCCACTTCCAGGCGCACCATGTCCACGTGGGTGCGACCCTGTGCATCGGGCGGCACGGCGCAGAGATATTCTTCTACCACCGTTTTAACAAACGCCTCACGACTCGCACTCGGCACACGCTGTAAATAGGGTAACCAGGTGCTGCGCATCCATCCGGCCAAACTCTCGGAACCGTCGTGGCACATGTCCTTGTGTACGGTGACGATGCGCTGCGCGTCCAGCCCGGCTATATCGAGCCAGCGAGTGTAATCGTCTTCGATACTGAAGCGCCACGGAAACCTGAAGTCACTAAAGCATCGCCGCCAGCGTGGTATTGTCCGCACCCGGTCAACGACCTCGATAAACTGTGCGCAATTTCCTGCCCCGGGCATCTGCAACAACATCCGCCCACTGGGCCGAAGCGCGCAGCGCATCCCGGCCAATACCGCCGGATGATCTTCAACCCAGTGCAATACTGAATTGGAAATCAGCGCATCGAAGGCATCGTTGAACGCCAGATTCTGCGCATCCGCACGAGCAAAGGCGAGATTTGGCACACCGCCCCAACGTTGCTGTGCCAAGGCCACCATCTGCGGCGAGGCATCGATACCCGTCACCGCACCGCCGATAACCTGCTGCGCCATCAAAGCAGTCAATTTGCCATCGCCACAACCCACATCCAGCACCCGCTCACACTCACGCAAGGCGAGCTTGGCGATCATTTCACTGCCCCATTCATATTGAGCCGCGGAGTTAGCCGCGTAGTCGGCGGCGTCCCAGTGAAGCGATTTTGTGTGGTGACAGTGCTGCGAGCTGTCCATGACCTGCTCCTTACTCTTTCTCGAATACGGGTTTACTGATCTCCGGCTGTTGGTCTCTCGTAATGGAGAGACGTGAACGAAAGATTAGCCCAGGTTACCCATTACAACAATTCTATTATTTTATGATTTGCATTCCGACATGGAATGAATAAACTGACCCAATGGACACCGTCAATCTGCACACTTTTATCATTGCCGCTGAGCTGAAATCCTTTTCTCTCGCCGCCGAACAGCTCTATCTCACCCAGCCTGCGGTGAGTAAACGGGTGGCTACCTTGGAGGGAGAATTGGGTGCTGCCTTGTTTGATCGCATCGGACGTCGGGTCAGCCTCACTGAGGCTGGGCGGGAATTGTTGCCCCGCGCCAAAGCTATTCTGCGCGAGATCGAAGACAGCCGCCGGCTGATTACTAATCTCAGCGGCACGGTGGCCGGGCAACTCAGCATCGGTACGTCCCATCACATTGGTCTGCATCGATTACCGCCGGTGCTGAAACAATTCAGCAAGGCATTCCCCGACGTTGAGCTGGAATTGCAATTCATGGATTCCGAAGCCGCCTGCCGTGCGGTGCAGACGGGCGAACTTGAACTGGGCATCGTCACCCTGCCATTGGAACCGTTGGCCGATTTACAGAGCGAATTGATTTGGCCCGACCCATTGGACATCGTGGTCGGGCTCGAACATCCATTGGCGGGAAGAACCAAGCTCGATTTTCAACGGCTCTCGCAACACCCGGCGATCTTGCCCTCTTCCGGAACGTACACCCGTCAATTGCTGGAGCGCGGCGTCACCAAAGCGGGCGGAAAACTCACCGCCAGCATGACCACCAATTATCTCGAAACCATTAAAATGATGGTGGGCGTGGGGCTGGGTTGGTCAGTGCTGCCGCGCAGCATGTTGGATAAAGAGTTGCTTGCATTGAAAGTACGCAGCATGACATTAACACGACAGTTGGGGATTGTGCGTCATCGGGCGCGCACGCTTTCAAACGCAGCAAATGCAATGATTACGACGTTGCAGTCACTGAGATAACCTCGGCCACAAAAAAAGGCTCCGGTATTTCCGGAGCCTTTTTGTTAACCTGTGAAACGAGGCTAACTAGAATTGTACGCCTACACTTACAAATGCAACATTATCAGGATCGAGAGAGGTTTGCGTATATTCCAGCTCCAGTTGTGCGATACCAATACCGAAGCCTACACCAAACCCATATGACGCGCCGGAATCATCTTTAACATCACCACTTACTTGCATGTAACCGCCCTTCGCCTTCAAGTAAACCGGACCGGCTGTGCGGAATGCTAAATAAACAGCAGAGGTATCAACACTCAAATTTGCATTGGTACCTTTTACTTTTCCGTCTCCAGTAGTCGTGGTGAATTCACCCTCCACCGCCAGATCGCCTAACACCACACTCATGTCATAGCCCACCATCACACCGGTATTGATTGCGTCATCTTTCACCGTCGAACTATCAACAATCAGTGGCCCTGTCTTTGCACCGAAATACCAATCGGCCGATGCCGGTGTAGCGATAACCAAACCCAACAAACCCACCAAAATAAACGCTTTCATTTGACGCATCTCATTCACCTTTATACTGTTAGTCACTGTTGTAAAACCATGCTCAAAAACCGTGCTCAAAAACCACAATCACGCTAAGTATCGGCCACTGTTGAAAAAACCTAAATACCCACACCTATAATGGACAACGAAACCCTACGCTCACTGGTTCCCCTTGGCATCGCCTTCACTGCCTATTTTGTGATGCATTCCCTGTTGGCGTCACTGAGCTTCAAGCGCTGGGTGCATCATCGCTGGCCCCAGCGAATGCACGCTTATCGGCTGAGTTACAATTTTCTCGCGATCATATTGCTCATTCCCCTGCTCTGGTTCATGCACAAAAATGCGGGGCCACTGGTTTGGCAATGGGCGGGAATGCTCGCTTGGCTGATGAAAGGGTTAACGATTGCGTCCGCGCTGGGATTTATCTGGTCACTGAAATCCTACGATAACATGGTGTTTTTGGGTGTTACCCAGTGGCGCAACCGACACACGGAAACCGATGACCCCGAACATCTGCACATTTCCACCCTGCATCGTTTCGTGCGTCACCCCTGGTATTTTTTCTTTATTGTGATTCTCTGGTCACAAGATATTCATCTCGCGCAGTTGATCGTTTACAGCCTAATCACGGCCTATTTTGTGATTGGTTCCCGCATGGAAGAACGCAAACTCATTGAGCATTACGGTGTGGCTTATCAAGAATATATGCGACAAGTACCGGGGCTGATACCGCTGCCGTGGCGATGGTTAAACAAGGGGGAAGCCCATCGGCTTGAGAATCTTGCCGCTGATAAAAGAGACTGAAATGACGAGAAAAATGACTCCTCTATCGTGAGGCATTCACGACAGACGAGTCATTTTCCAAAACTTACGATGCCTGTTTGTAAATCAACCCCGGATTCACTAACAACTCACCGTGTTTAACCTGATCCAGCGGGCAGCCTTCCGTATCACACTGCGCTACTCGATCAAAAAGATACGTTACACCCTGGTCTTTAAATGATTCGTAAATGGGTTTGCCCAAATGCGATCCAATCGGCCGTCCATATTCGTGTTTTTCCACAAGCCTATCCTCTTAAAACGGTTCAGAAATACATTGCTGAACACCCAAAATTGCGCTGACAGCAATTCCATTATCGTCCCAGACGATGCTCCCTTTAGCGTTTATAGAAGGGTTCAGACACACAAAATGCGCGGCTTTCAGAATTGTGACCGCTGTCACAGAAAGAGGAAAATTATGGGCGACCCCAAGACCAGGAAATGGCTCAGAAATTCCAGCGATAACCCAGGTTGACAAAGATGCGTTGAAAGTCCGAGTTATTGGTGATGCCTGCATAACGCCACCACTCCACACCAAGTTCTGCCTCGTAATACATGGTCTGGTTTTGGCGAAAATTCCATTTTACCGAGGGCCGATATTTGGTGAGATCTTCGCCCGAATCATTTTGGCGTAGGTCAACACGCATGCGTGTATCGAATTTCCATTTATTTTTCAATGGCAGGCGATTGGATGCCGATAAAGAAAGCTCATTGTAGCTGCTGGTGCGCGATAGACGCACCCCTAGCACACTGGTATCCCGATCGTTGAACCATTTATTAGCGATCAACTGACTGGAAAGATAGACTTGCCCATCACTATCGCTGGTCAACACGCCCGGTGTAGTGCCATCGATAACAAAGGTCTGTTTGGCAAAGGTCAGATCTGCATTGAGCTGGTATTGCGCACTCATGGTGTGACTCACTCCCATGGATACGGTCTTTGAATCACCGACACGATTTTCTGCCAGCTTGTTGATACGGTTTTCACTGCGGATTTTCAGCAGCTCATCAATAGTCGATACATCCGTGCGGCCAATCAAGGCATCTGTGGTAAACAGCAAGGGGCTATTACGGAAATCAAAGTTCAGATTAAAGGTGGTATTTTTCTGCCAATTGTACTGACCACGAAACAGGTAAATATTAAAGTCGCTGTAATGAATATCGTAGTCGATAAGTCCGTAAAAGTTGCCCAACTTATGAAAAAAACGAAACTCACTGCCGATGGCCTCGCGATCGATGATGCCATCGACTTCCTGACGAATATAATATGGCAGAATATCCACATCCTTGCCTTCACCATCAAACTCGGCACCAATTCCCCAGAAGGGTTTTTGGGTTTGAAGACGGCGTTTATCGCCGATGTCCACCGGGTAACCCATCACCGCGTTGACCGCCACTTTATGCGTAAGATCATAACTGCCACGCAAGCCATCAAATTTACCCAGCACACCGCCGCTGGAACCTGTCTGCCGACCAGCGCGTCCTGAAAAACCCAAGCGACTATTTTTAAACTGACTGTAGGCAGTTTCCAGTGTTAGCCCCTTGCCGGTGTCAGTGGCAAAGTCATGATTCTGGCTGGCATAAACAAAGTTACGAATATCGTAGTCCGCATTGCGAATACGCCAATTCACCGACAACTGGTTCAACAACAGTGATTGATCCACCGAGCTGCCAGAATTCTTGACACTATTTTCACCCCGATAATAGTACTGGGCAAAACTGCCGTAGACACGCGAGGTGGTTTTTTTGTTTTTGGATTTTCTTTTCGACTTCAATTTTGCCCGTGGTTTCAACTGGCCGCGCAATAAATCCTGTAAGCGCTGTTTCACACGGATTGCGCCTTCACTCTTGGGATATTTTTTCAGGTACTCACGATACATCGCTTTGGCGTGGGCGATTTGATGATTACGCTCCCTCGCCACGCCCAACAGTTCCACAGCTTCCTGTCGTTCAGGGCTTTCCGATAGCCCTTGCATCTTGGTGAAGATACGTATTGCGGTTTTATTTTTGCGTTGCTTGAGTGCCTTGCGACCCAGCACCAGTAACTTGAAGGCTCGGGTATCGGTGACTTCGGTAATTTGCAAATTTTTCATTTGCATCTTCTGGGTTACTTCCAAATCCGGCAAGGTAATAATCAGCGTATTTGCATTTCGGCCGTCAGACACCGAAAAACTTACCACCCGATCAAAGTCCACCACCACAGATGATTCGCCCGCCTCGTTAATGCGAAAGGTGACTTGTGAAAGTGGTACTTCTTTTGAATCTGGCGCACGCATTGCCTGGGTATACGGAAGCTTGTCGACTTCGGTATCCACCGCCGTGCGCGGACCGATAAAGATTTGCAGCGTAGCGCCAGACTCTAATGGAAAATGCGACAGGTAGTTTACCGGCTGTGCAAAACCAATTTCGATGGCAGCCACGCCCTGGTGAGTCAGGTATTCAATACTCTCCAGCGATTGGCTGGGCAAAGCCCAAGCCTGGGAGAGTACAACCAAACACCCTCCCATGACCTGGAACCAAAACCGCAAACTCCTCATTGAGCCTTGTTAATGCACGTGCTGCGCAAGTCTAGAAACCTCCACCATTTGGACTGTGCTCTCTGTTTCGCGTCTTTTTGATGGTCGAGAATGAACTGTCCGTGTACTCGTGGCAAGATCCAGCACAATCGCGCAACTCACTCACCGTGTAATAGATAGTGCTAGGCACTTGCGTCTTTTTGTGCTCGCTTCGTTTCCAATCATCCGCATGACAACCCGCACAATCGCCCGCGTATGCAGTGTTTTCCCACACGGATGTCTCACTATTTCCCGTGTGGCATCGAACACAGGTGAAACCACTATGGCCACCGGGATAACCGGAGGTCACATGATCATACGTCACCGATGTCCAACTTTGTGTCGTATGGCACTCATCACATTGCCGTGAAGTAATGAAGTGATTGCTCGACTTACCGGTTGCCGTAGTACCATCGTGGCAACTGCTGCAAATGCCATTCGATGAACTATGATCAAAGGTGGCCGGTAGCCAGGCATTGGTGGTATGGCAGGTGCCACAATCTCCGGAGGTCGGCACATGGGTACCGGGCTTGCCGGTGGCCGTACTTCCATTATGACAAGTGCTGCATGAGCCCGTCACCGTGCTGTGATCAAAACTCGCCGGCAACCAGGCATTGGTACTGTGGCAGGCATCACATTCACCCGTTGTTTGAATATGATTACTCGGTTTGCCCAGAGCCGTACCCCCGTTATGACAAGAGCTACAAGTACCGGTAATACCATCATGCGAGAAGTTGGCTGGCAGCCAGGCATTGGTACTGTGGCAAACGACGCAATCCGAATTGGTTTGCAGATGACTGCTAGATTTACCCGCCGCCTGCACACCATTGTGGCAAGACGCACAGGTACCCGTAATATTGTTATGCGTGAAATTCGCGGGCAGCCAGGCATTACGACTGTGGCAAGCATCACACTCGCTATTGGTTTGAATATGGCCGCTGGACTTGCCGGTTGCCGTTACTCCGTTGTGGCAACTGCTGCAATTACCCGTCACCGTGCTGTGATCAAAATTGGCGGGTAACCAGGCATTGCTGGTATGACACACATCACATTCGCCTGACGTCTGCACATGATTGGCATTCTTGCCTGTCGCGGTCATGCCGTTATGACAACTACTGCAAGTGCCGGTAACGCCACTGTGATCAAAATTGGCGGGTGACCAGGCATTCGTGCTGTGACACACGTTGCAGTCACTGGCGGTTTGCAAATGATCACCCGACTTGCCCTTTGCCGTACTACCATTGTGGCAAGATGCGCAAGTGCCGGTGATATTGCTATGTGAGAAATTGGCAGGCAACCAACCGGTAGTGCTGTGGCAGTCAATGCAATCCGCTGCTGTTTGCAAATGGTTGCTGGTCTTGCCCGTGGCCTGCACCCCATTGTGACAAGTGGCACAGGCAGCGGTGATGCTGCTATGTGTAAACCGTGCAGGCTGCCAGGCACGAGAGGTATGGCAGGTATCGCACTCACTGTTGGTCTGAATGTGATTATTCGTTTTACCTGTGGCCTGCACACCGTTATGGCAAGTACTGCAATTTTCCGTTATGCCATCGTGTGAGAACCGTGCCGGTGACCAGCCCACGGTACCGTGACATTCATCGCATTGGGCACGCGTTTGCACATGCTTGGCCGGCATTTGCGTGGCGTGGCACTGCGTGCACACCCCCATCACCGAAGAGTGATCCATGGCAGCCGCCTGCCAGGAAAAAGTGGTGTGACAATTATCACAAGCTACGGTGCTGGTCACATGCCCACTGGGTTTACCCGGGGCGATGGATCCATTGTGGCAACCGTTACAACTCAGCGGTGTGCCTTTGAACACGCCTCGCTGGTGACAGTCTGAACAGGAAACAGATTGATGCTGGCCGGACAAGGGAAAGCCCGTTTCAAAATGGTCAAATTTCTCTTGCGGTGCCGCGGCACTCATCAGCGGAAACCACAAGGCACCCAAAACCAAGAGCAAAAGCCACAAGCATTGATGTGGGTTTCTCGTATTCTTTTTCATGTCACTTTGACTCATTACTCCACCCCTATTCCTATATTCCCTATTTCAATTTCCGATGCTCGTCACCGGCATTCCCTTCCAGCTGGTCACCAATCACATCCTGACATCGTCAAACGATTCTGTGTTGTGACAACGTTCGCAACGTCGGCCAAACTCTCCATCGTGTGCATCATCCTGTAGATGACAACCCTGACAGTCGTTAGGCATGTCCATTTCTTTCTCCACCGGATCCCGGTGACAATCGCTACAGATAAGATCTTTGTGCTTTCCTGTCAGTTTAAAATCCGTTTGTTTGTCATGGTCAAACTCCCAGGCCTTCCAATCTCCCACGTAATGACAGACCTCGCATTTCGACCCCAAAGTGCGTTTATGCACATCCGAGTCTCTATGACACGAAAAACACTGGGCTTTGGTGCCCTTAAAATCACCAGAACTGTGACATTCCTCACAGGCTAATGCCGCGTGAGCCCCTAATAGCGGGAATTTCACGAGATTATGATCAAATGCCACCTTGTGTTGCCAACCCTTCTCGTTGTGGCATTCCTGGCATTGTTTACCCTGCTTTTCTTTGTGGACATCATCCTCACGGTGGCAGGCAAAACAGTCTGTTTTCAACTTTTCTTTGTAGAGCACCCCCGGATGGCAATCATCGCAAGCCACCTTTTTATGTTTTCCCTTAAGCGGGAAGTCGGTCTTTTTGTGGTTAAAGGTGAGTTTTTGCCAGCCCTTCACCGTGTGACAGGCCTTACATCTTTTACCGTAGCGTCCCTTGTGTTCGTCCTGCAGGCGGTGACAGACATAACATTTTGTCGTGAGTTTCTTGATCTTTTTCCTGGCGTTCTTTTTGTAGCCTTCGCTACGATGGCATTGCTGACAGTCCACCCGTTTGTGTTTCGCCTTCAGCGGAAAATCAGTTTTATCATGATCAAACTTCTGACTGCCCCAACCGGATTCCGTGTGACAATCCTGACATTTCTTGCCAAAACTGCCTTTGTGCTTGTCATCACGCTTATGACAAGCCACACACTTTTTGGGCAGACCGCTATAGCGTTCCTGCGGGTGACACAGGCGACATTCCACACCTTTGTGTTTACCTGCCAATTTAAACTTGGTCACTGAATGGTCAAAGCGAAAATCCTGCCAACGGGTTTGCGCGTGGCAACTGCCACACTGCTTACCCAATCGACCATCGTGCGCATCGTCCTTCTTGTGACATTTCACGCACTGGCTGGGAGCTGCATGATAGGGTTTAGGTTTTTCGCTCTTCTTATCTTTTTTATGGCAGTTCTTGCAGGGCGCATCGGCATGGCGACCACGCAGGGGAAAGTCCGTCAACTGATGTTCAAAGGTCTGTTTGTCCAGCAGCACAATAGAATGCTTACGCCCCTTGTGTTCTGAATGACAGACACGACATTCTTTGTTTTTGATATCCGGAATACGGCCGTGAAATCCCCTGCCCTTTTGAATATCCTCGGCCACGTTTTTGTGATCATGACACTCCAGGCAACGTTTGTTTTGATGCTCCTGACCAAAGAATTTGTGACAATCGGTGCAGCTATCTTCAAACTTGGCATGAGCAGCAGAAAGCTGGCCCGGCATCAACGATTTTTCCATGGCGTCAAACATACCCGCCTGGGCATTGCTCAACATAACTATGAATAGCGCAGCACAGGCGCTAGCAATCCATTGCGAAAAAATCATCGATTAATACATGTGTACGGCAATCACATGCACCACGCCGCTAAAAAACAACAAATACAACAAGGGCACATGGGCGTGACGCCAAAAAGAGAAAAAGCGTTCATAGACACTGAACAGAGCTACTTTGCGCAAAGTGAACATGTAAGCATGCAACTGGCGACGGAAGGCTCGGCGTTGTCGCCGTAGCTCAGCCATGGTCCACGTCTCCCGTTCTGCCATGGCTTTCAAATGACGTTTCATGTCTCGCCGCAACTGAAAGCCCAACCAGCGACTGCGCCAGCCAAAAGCCATCAAGTCCAGCCAGGCACCAAATAAACTCCCCGGATGTGACATCACAGATTCTGCAAAATCATCCAGCCGACGCGACTTGATGCGTTTGCCCGCTGCCACCAGGCTGAATTGCACATCTGCCAACTGAGCTTTGCTACCACCCAGCCCGTAATGAATTTTGGAATACAGGAAGCGTCCCATAACGCCACTGAGAAAAACCAGAATCATCGAGACCAGTGCCACAGCAGCATTCAACGAGCCCAACCGAAAGGTGGAATGTACCAACACTAGCAGTGGACCGGCGATACCGAAAAAAATGTGCAGGCTCAGCCAACGTTTCATCCAGCCCAATGTACGCAGTGCCGCGACATGTTTGAATAAGCCATAAACCATGGCCAGCAACATCATTACCCCGCCCACCAGTCCCAGCCAGTAGCCCAGTCCTTCTTCTGGCACGTAATAACGCTCGTCCCAATAGAGACGTCCAAACACAAAGAGCGCGATCATAAAGACAATGAGACCTAACGCAAAAAAAAGCTCCATACGACGCGCCAGGTCTTTTACGTCATGCACGTCTGCGGCCTGTTCGACGGGTTCCACAGGCGAGCCAACCTCAATAATCGTACTGCTGCTCATTGCACAAAAACCTCATAACTCTGGAAAATTCTCTTCAGCGGGTTCATCCTATAGCTATGCATCGGCAGAAATACCGACTTCCAAAGGCTATAGTTCACAAAATCCTTATCACCCATCCCTATTAAACGCAGGCTCAACAGGAATAGTTCCGAATACGCATGGAATCGACATCACTACTACAAAACGCAGAGCAATACGGCTTACTACTGGTCTACCTTATTCCCATTTTCTTTATCTGGTTATGGCGTACCCGTCATTTCCGCGTCGCCACTCGCCGTCATCGCGAGGCACTGCAGGAGACCCAACAGGCCGGACTCACCGAACCTGCCTCGCTGCACCCGCTGATCAATCGTGATCTGTGCATTGCCTGCAATGCCTGCGCCAAGGCTTGTCCGGAACATGACGTGCTGGCCATCATTCACGACAAAGTCGAGTTGATTAATCCCACTCACTGCATCGGCCACGGCGCCTGCAAACGCGCCTGCCCGGTGGACGCCATCACCCTGGTATTTGGCACCGAAAAGCGCGGACTCGACATTCCCAACGTCAAACCCAGCTTTGAAACCAACGTGCCCGGCATCTTCATTGCTGGTGAACTCGGCGGCATGGGGCTGATCCGCAACGCTATCACCCAGGGTCGACAAGCTATGGATTCCATCGCCAAAACCGGACATTCCAAAGATCCTGGACGACTTGACGTGGTAATCATCGGCGCCGGCCCCGCCGGTTTTTCTGCCTCGCTGGGTGCCATGAAACACAAACTGAAATTTGTCACCCTAGAGCAGGAAACCCTCGGTGGCACCGTCTCACATTACCCGCGCGGCAAGGTGGTGATGACCCAGCCCGCCGAGTTACCGCTGGTGGGCAAGGTGCGTTTTCGTGAAACCACCAAGGAAGAGCTGATGGCATTTTGGGAAAAAATCGTCGCCGACACCGGTTTGAAAGTGAATTGCGGCGAAGCCATGAGCAGTATCACTGCCGACAACGACGGTTATCTCGTCACTACGCCAAAGACCACCTACAAAACCAAGAACGTACTACTCAGCATCGGCCGCCGAGGCACCCCTCGCAAACTGGGCGTGCCCGGCGAAGAACTACCCAAAGTGGTCTACCGACTCATTGACCCGGAACAGTACCGCGGCCAAAAGGTACTGGTCGTTGGCGGCGGTGACAGTGCCCTGGAGGCCGCTACCAGTATTGCCGAACAACCGGGCAGCCACGTCACTATTTCCTATCGCAGTGAGGCCTTCTCCCGCGCCAAGGAAAAAAACCGGCAAAAGGTTAGCGCTGCCGAGGCCGCAGGCACGCTCACCGTATTAATGAAATCCACCACCAAAGCCATCACTGCCGACAAAGTAACCCTCGACCAGGAAGGCAAGAAAATCGAAATTGAAAATGATGCCATTATTGTCAGCGCCGGCGGCATACTGCCCACTCCCATGCTAAAAGACATCGGCATTACCGTGGAAACCAAGCATGGAACCGTTTGATGTCCTTTGAACTGGATCAACGCCTCGCCGCAGACAGCTATCAACTTGGTGACTTTGATGACAGTCTGCTGCTGCTCTCAAAAAATGCCCTGTTTCCCTGGTTTATTCTTGTGCCAAAGACACAGGAAATCGAATACCACAAACTCAGCGCAGAGCAACACGCTAACATCCAGCAACAAATCAATACCACCGCCCGCTTTATTGAGGCACATTTCCCCACCGACAAAATCAACATCGCCAGCATCGGCAATATTGTTTCGCAACTGCATATTCACATTATCGGCCGAAACCAGAATGATGCCTGCTGGCCGGGCGTTGTATGGGGCACCGAGCAGTTTAAAGCTTATGAAGAAGAAACCACCACTCGCATCAGATCCTGGCTAAAGAAGTCATTCAACAATGGATTTCAAGTGATGGAAACCAGGCAAGAGACTTATTAATCTTCAACGATAATCTATGATGGAACACCTGCTTGCTAAAAAATATCAGGGAAAATATTTTCCATTCAATTTCACTGCTGTCCCGTTTACTTAAAGCGAGTTTTGCTACAACTGGCGACATATTTGAGATATCGGTTATTCAGTGGTGTTGGTGACATGAACATTGGCAACCTCTCTCCGTCAGAGCCTGCCCCGTGAAACGTTTTGGGCATTCCGGCGTAGGCCGGAATCCAGTGGTCGCCTAAGAGCGCCTACTTTTGGTTCAACGACATTCTAGATTCCGGCCTGCGCCGGTATGACGATTACGGTGTTAACGGGACATATATGGATCCACCCCGTTTTGCAAGGTAACCCCATCACATTG
>CAZXZI010000036.1:0-25313 GCA_964645165.1 uncultured Ectothiorhodospiraceae bacterium | reverse complement strand
ACTCAAAAACTAACATCAAAGAAGTGCAGTAACAGATGAAACAAATAGACACCGGCCTGCGTGCATATCATCGACTGGAAATGTGGCATCAGGATTAAAAGCCAGAAAATATTATGCTCGATGCTACCGGTAAAGTGCGCATCATCGACTTTGGTTCCACGAAGATTGCCGGTATCGCCGAAATCAATTCGCCCATTGAACGCCTCAACCTACTGGGTACCCGTAATTACACCGCACCGGAATACTTGATGGGCCAGCCCGGTAGCAATCGTTCCGATATATTCTCCCTCGGCACTATTGCCTACGAGCTACTCACCGGTAAACTGCCCTATGGCAATAGCCTTGAAAATGCCGATAACTCATGCACCTCGGCTCACCTGATTTACCAAACCAGCACTCAGCACAATCCAATGATCCCGCTGTGGATGGACCGCGCTCTGCAAAAGGCCACACACTCTGAGCCGCAACAGCGTTACAGCACGCTGTCGGAATTCGTGCACGATTTATCCCACCCCAATCCGGAATTTATGCAGGATCAGCGACGCCCCATGCTGGAAACAAACCCCACTCAGTTTTGGCGCATGATCACTATTGCCATGGTGCTCACCAACCTTGTATTAGTCTATTTCCTGCTGCGCTAACGCCGTATTAATTATATGCGCCTATCGCACACATGGCGCTAAATTTTCCGCTAGTTGACCCGCTAATACACCAAGAGCCCAAGAGCTAGCTGCGTCGCAGCCTATTTCGCACCGCTATTGCTACCACATAGACCGGAGAAACCATGTCTAGCGCACTAAAAAACCAAATTCTCACCCAACTCATCACTGAGATGGAAAACGACAAGTTGGTACTTCCCAGCCTGCCCGAGGTGGCCTTGAAAGTCCGGGATACACTGGCGGATGAAAACGCCAATACGAAGGCCGTGGCCAAGGTGATCAGCACCGATGCCGCGCTCTCTGCCAAGCTGATCCAAGTCGCTAACAGCCCCCTGCTGCGTGGCACCAAACATATTGACAGCGTGGATATGGCGGTAACCCGCATGGGCAATACCACGGTGAAAAATACGGTCAACAGCCTGATCGTGCAGCAAATTTTCCAGCCCACTACGGATGTCACTGACAAACTGTTTCGCAACTTTTGGGCGCACAGCACAGAAGTGGCCGCCATTAGCCAGGCTCTGGCCAGCATGGCACGATTGAAACCCGACCAGGCCATGTTTGCCGGTTTGGTGCATGATATCGGCGCCTTGCCCATCATCAAATATGCGGAAGATATTCCCGAGTTGTTAGACAAACCCAATGTGCTGCAAGAAATCATTAATGAACTACATACCACTATTGGTATCGCACTATTGAGCAAGTGGGAATTTCCACAAGACATCATCAACGTCGCCGCAAAACATGAAGACCTGAGCTATGACCCTGGCGGCCCGGCGGATTTGGTGGACGTGGTTATCGCCGCTAACCTGCAAAGCTACTTCGGCAAAGAGCACCCGCACAGTGAAGTAGCCTGGAGCGACGTTCCCTCCTTTGCGCGGCTCGGCTTAGATACTGAGGTCAGTGTGATCGACATGGACGGAACAGGTGATGCCATTAAAGAAGTGCAGGCCTCTCTCACCGTTTAATCGTCGGCCTGGGTAAGTCCTTTACGCTTGGTGCCGTGTTGTTTATCGGGAAAATCATTTTCACTTCTGACTTTTCGATTTCGCCTCCAGCTTCACCTGCTCCTTCCAATTGCGATGCTTGACCATGGTTTCTACCACCAGGTCCATATCATCGGTAAGGGTAATGAAATCAAAATCTGTGTCGGACACCGTACCACCGGGAATCATCACCGACATCATCCAGTCTATGAGTCCCTGCCAATATTCCACCCCAAACAAAATCATCGGCAAAGGGTAAATCTTTTGCGTTTGCATCAGGGTCAGTGATTCAAAAAACTCATCCATAGTGCCAAAACCGCCGGGCATGCAAACGTAACCCATGGAGTGTTTGACAAACATCACTTTGCGCACAAAAAAATATCGGTAGTCCAGCATCACATCCTGATACGGATTGGCATTTTGTTCGTGCGGCAAACGAATATTCAGGCCGACAGAGGTTTTATCCGACTCAAATGCACCTTTATTGGCCGCTTCCATAATACCGGGGCCGCCTCCGGTGATAATCGAAAAGTCTTCTTTAGTCAGGCGTTTGGCCATTTCCACCGCCTGGAGGTAATACGGATTATCGGGCGGCAGCCGAGCCGAACCAAAAATCGACACGGCATATCCCAGGTTGGAAAGTCGATCCACCCCCTCAGTAAATTCACTGATAATCCGGAACATGCGCCAGGACTCATCACCCTTGAGATCTTCAATCATTCTCTAATCCTCTTTGCCACCGTTTACTCAATAGCGTCACACAGCCGATTATTTATAGAAAAAACCCTGATATCGTCATCACAAAACCCGAAATGAGAACCATATCGCTAATCTTTTGTGAAATTACACCGATACTATTAAGTAGATCAAAACTAAGCGGAAATTATTTACATTCTCGACAAACAGGAGATTTCTATCATGATTACCGTTGGAGAACTGCTGCAAGGCAAAGGTCATAATGTCTGGTCCGTTGGCCCGGATGACACGGTGTACGACACCATCAAAATGATGGATGAAAAACGTGTCGGCGCTCTCGCCGTGGTAAAAGATGGTGAGCTTATCGGCATCATTTCGGAACGGGATTATGCTCGACAGGTTATTTTGAAAGATCGCACATCAAAACAAACCAAAGTCAAAGAAATCATGACGCGGCATGTATATTACACGCACCCTGGCCAAACTATTGATGAGTGTTTAGTGATTATCAATGACCGCCGGATTCGTCACTTACCCGTTTTAGATAACGAAAAACTGGTAGGCATGATGTCAGTGGGCGATGTGGTAAAAGAGATCATTAAAGATCAAAAGTACACCATCGAACAACTGGAAAATCATCTTTCCTGGGCGGAATCTTACTAGGAGTCCTACTAAGCGTTTAGATCACTTTGGAAAATTGCTGCGTACTGGATTGACGTAGATATTTATCAAACACCATGCAGACGTTACGAATCAGCAGGCGTCCCGCAGGCGCGACATCGATAATATCATCTGACAACGCGATCAAACCATCCTTCGCCATGATTTTAAGTTCCGCTAACTCTGTTGAAAAATACTCGCTGAAGTTAATCGAAAACTGTTTCTCTATTTCACTCGGCTGCAATGAAAAATTGCAAATCAACTGGGTGATCACTTCGCTACGCAGCACATCATCTTCATCCAGCTCCAGCCCACGATAAACGGCCAGCTTTCCGGCATCGATAAGATCATAATATTCATCTAAGGTTTTATAATTCTGGCTAAAGGTATTTCCGACTTTACCAATTGAAGTCACGCCGATGCCTAGTAAATCGCAATCCGCATGCGTGGAATAACCCTGGAAGTTTCGATATAGGGTATGTTCGCGTTGCGCCACGGCCAGCTCATCTTCAGGTTTAGCAAAGTGATCCATGCCGATGTAAACATAACCAGCCTTAGTCAGCCTCTCGTTAGTATCCTGAAGGATGTCAAGTTTTTCCTGCGACGAAGGTAGATCATCTTCACTAATGCGGCGCTGGGGCTTAAACATCTCTGGCAAGTGAGCGTAATTAAACACGGACAACCGATCTGGGCTTGCCTCAATAATCTTTCCCACTGTAATGGCAAAGCTATCTACTGTTTGATGCGGCAGACCGTAAATCAAATCAATGCTCACGGATTTAAACCCTTCTGCCTTGGCAGCATTAAGCGTGGCAAAGGTCTGTTCTTCACTTTGAATGCGGTTCACCGCCTTCTGCACCTGCGCATCAAAATCCTGTACGCCGAGGCTCATGCGATTAAAACCAATCTCACGCAACAAGGCGACTGATTCCGGCGTCACTTCCCGTGGATCAATCTCAATGGAGTATTCTCCGCTATCGTCATCGTGTAACTGAAAATTCTGGCGGGTTTGCGCCATCAGTTCACGCATCTGCTCATGACTAATAAACGTCGGCGTGCCACCGCCCCAATGCAGTTGATCCACCACCCGATCGTCATCAAACAAGGTCGATTGCATGGCCAGTTCTTTGTACACACGATCCAGGTAGGGCTGCGACTTGCTGCGGTCTTTGGTGGCAATCTTGCTGCAGCCACAGTAAAAACACACGGTGTCACAAAATGGGATGTGGAAATAAAGAGACAACGGCGTCGGCTGCCCGCCTGCCTGTACTGCTGCCCGACTCTGTTGATTAGTCTTTTCTGCCACGGCGCGATAGGCCGTTTCCGCAAAGGCCTCATCAAATTTTACCGCAGTGGGATACGAAGTGTAGCGCGGTCCAGAACGATCGTAACGACGAATCAGTTCCAGATCGAAGACCAGTTTTTG
Source organism: uncultured Ectothiorhodospiraceae bacterium (assembly GCA_964645165.1). GTDB lineage: Bacteria > Pseudomonadota > Gammaproteobacteria > SZUA-152 > SZUA-152 > SZUA-152. The sequence continues at coordinate 20,886 of CAZXZI010000036.1, read as the reverse complement.
TTCGGATGCAGGGAAAGGTGCAGACATAAATTCTTACCGACGTGGTGGGTTTTTGGCCCCGTTGATGATGAGGAATTATAGCCCGTGGGGAAATTGATAACCACACGGTCACTCCCTGTACTCATGTGCAAAAAAACGCCGTCATCCCGGCGAAGGCCGTGATCCAAGCTGCACAGGCATAAACCACCCCGCCGCACCAAAAGTAGGCACTTTAGGCGTGCGGACAGGGTATTAAAAGAACCGGCCCAACTATTTTTTCGTCACTCCGGCGGATGCAGGAGTCCAGAGGCACACGAGAGCAACTGGATTCCGGCCTCCGCCGGAATGTTGAAAAAACATCGACGCTATAACGATGTTTCTGCCAACTGTTCCGTCGTGAGCAGAAACACATGCGTTCCTCCGTGTTCGAATTCCAGCCAGGTAAACGGCAGCTCGGGATAGGCTTCCATCAGCGCTACCGCACTATTGCCCACTTCCACTATCAGCACACCCCCAGGATTTAGGAAGTCCGCAGCCTGTTGCAGGATGCGCCGGGTGATGTCCAGACCATCCTTCCCCGAGGCCAGTGCCTGCTCAGGCTCATGACGATATTCCGCGGGCAACGCTGCCATGTCTTCGGCATCCACGTAGGGCGGGTTGCTGACGATGATGTCGTAACGATTGCCCTCCAACCCAGCAAACAAATCACCCTGGTGCAATTTGACCTGATCGCCCACCTGATGACGCTCCACATTTTGTTGAGCCACCGCCAGCGCTTCGGCAAACAGATCCGCGGCATCCACGTGCGCAAAAGGAAATGCCAGCGCAGACGCAATGGCGATACAGCCCCCACCGGTACAGAGGTCGAGAATGCACGTGACTTTCGAGGCATCCACCCAGGGTTCAAAGTGAGCCTCAATCAACTCGGCGATGGGTGAACGCGGAATCAGCACGCGTTCATCCACATAAAATGGCAAACCCGCAAACCAGGCCTCATAGGTCAGGTAGGGGGCGGGAAGACGCGTACTAATACGTCGTTGCAGCATCGCCAGTACCTCGGCGCGTTCCCTGGGCAGCAGTCGAGATTGCAACATGTACGGTGGGATCTCATGCGGTAAATACAGGACATTCCTCACCAGATAAAATGCCTCGTCCAACGCGTTATCCGTGCCGTGGCCAAAATGTAGATTTGCCTCGCAAAAACGACTCACGCCCCAGCGCACAAAATCGCCCAAAGTGGTCAACTCATCGACGATAATCCGATTTTCATTCTTGATCATGCCTGCTCCGTTGTACCCGTGTCCGTTACGTTAAGCCTATTACGCAACGAAAACGCTGTGGTAAAGTACCTGTCATCGCGCTGTATTTTACGACAAACAAGCAATGATGGCTTGCATAGTATTTATTACATTGCTCAACATTTTTCTAACCATAGTTCAACCACAGATTGAGACGACAATAAAAATGGCACAATACGTTTTCACCATGAACGGCGTGGGCAAAGTGGTTCCGCCCAAACGCCAAATTCTCCGTGACATTCATTTGTCATTTTTCCCCGGCGCAAAAATTGGCGTATTAGGTCTCAACGGTTCCGGCAAATCCACTCTGCTGCGCATCATGGCTGGGCTTGATACTGACATCATTGGCGAAGCACGCCCACAGACCGGCATCAAAATCGGTTATCTGTCACAGGAACCCGAGCTGGACGACAGCAAAGACGTGCGCGGCAATGTGGAAGAAGCACTGGGGGATCTGTCTTCCGCGCAGGAAGAACTGGACGCCGTGTACGCCGGCTATGCCGAGCCCGATGCGGACTTCGATGCGCTCGCCAAAAAGCAGGCCGAACTGGAAGCCTTGCTACAAGCCAACGACGGTCACAGCATGGATCGTACATTAGAAATTGCCGCCGATGCTCTGCGCCTGCCACCCTGGGATGCAGATGTTTCAAAGCTTTCCGGTGGTGAACGTCGCCGCGTGGCCTTGTGCAAATTGCTATTGTCCAAGCCCGACATGCTGCTGTTGGACGAGCCCACCAACCACCTCGATGCCGAATCCGTGGCTTGGCTTGAACGCTTTCTACATGATTACCCCGGCACCGTGGTCGCCGTCACCCATGATCGCTACTTTCTCGACAACGTTGCAGGCTGGATTCTGGAACTGGATCGCGGTCACGGCATTCCCTGGGAAGGCAACTACTCCTCGTGGCTGGAACAAAAGAGTGCGCGACTGGAGCAAGAAGAAAAAGCCGAAGGCGCACGCATCAAAGCCATGAAAACCGAACTAGAATGGGTGCGCACAGCTCCGAAAGGTCGTCATGCAAAAAGTAAATCACGTCTCGCGCGCTTTAACGAATTGAGCAACCAGGACTACACCGCACGCAACGCCACCAATGAATTATTCATTCCACCTGGCCCACGCCTTGGCGAAGTTGTCATCGAAGCGTCTAACGTGAAAAAGGGATTCGGCGACCGTCTGCTGTACGACAATCTTAACTTCAATCTGCCGCAAGGCGGTATCGTCGGTATCATCGGCCCCAACGGCGCAGGTAAAACCACGCTGTTTCGCATGATCAACGGTGAAGAAAAACCCGATGGCGGTGAACTAAAAATCGGCGAAACTGTGAAGGTGGCTTGCGTTGATCAATCGCGAGATACATTAGGCGATGATAAGACCGTATGGGAAGAAATTTCCGGAGGCCACGACAACATGATGGTAGGCACCATGGAAATTAACTCCCGCGCCTATGTAGGACGTTTCAATTTTAGAGGCAGCGATCAACAAAAACGCGTCGGTGATCTCTCCGGCGGCGAACGCAATCGTGTGCATCTTGCCAAGCTGCTCGCCTCGGGTGGTAACTTGCTGTTACTCGATGAGCCCACCAACGACCTCGACGTGGAAACTCTACGCGCATTAGAAGAGGCGCTATTGGAATTTCCCGGCTGTGCCGTGGTCATCTCCCATGACCGCTGGTTCCTGGATCGCATCGCCACCCACATTCTCGCCTTTGAAAACGACAGCGAAGTAGTATGGTTTGAAGGCAACTATGCTGACTACGAAGCCGATCGTAAACGCCGCTTAGGCGCAGATGCAGATCAGCCACATCGTATTAAATATAAAAAACTGACACGCTGATCTAACACAGAAAACCAAAAGCTGTAATTTATGGCCATCCTCTGGCGAAAAAAAACCAAAGACACCTGTTATGAAGTCCGCACTGCCGGACGCTCCCGGCGGCTGTACACTAATGGTGTATTTCATAGCCAATACCACCCGGATCGGACGCATAGCGGTGGCGTATGGGACTTACTGGTCATCCCCGCATTCTTTCGGCCTCCCGGTCGGGTGAAGCGTGTTTTGCTGCTGGGTGTGGGTGGTGGTTCCGCGATCCATTTGCTGCGACAGTTTGTGCAACCCGTGGAAATTGTCGGCGTTGAACTGAACAAAACCCATTTACACATCGCCCGAAAGTTTTTTGGCATCAAGCAACACATGGCAACCCTGCACCACGCTGATGCCGTGCAATGGTTAAAAGAATACGATGGGCCTCCGTTTGATTTTATTATTGATGATTTGTTTGGCAACACGGATGATTCGGAGCGGGCCGTACCAGCCACCACGGCATGGTGTAAAATCTTGTTACGCAATCTCAACCATAATGGCACTTTAGTTATGAATTTTATTGGTTCCAGGGCGTTAAGAACGAGTGCCTGTGTTGCAGACCCGTCTGTCGCTCAACATTTTAAATCGGCCTTTAAGTTGAGCCTTCCTGCTTATCAAAATATGATCGGCGTTTTTCTCGGCTCGCCCAGCAGTGCCAAGCTATTACGTGCCAATATGCAAAACATCCCTGAATTTAATAAAAACCGGCTTAATTTCACATTACGCACACTGCCTCTTTCTCGCTAAACTCACCCATTAAACTTCTTTCACGATAAGACGAATACCATGACCCTTGATGAATTAATCCAACAGATAAAGTCACAAGCTGAGACAGTGCAATTTACTGACGTGATTGACTGTATTGAAGACTATTTTGAATACACACCAACTCATTTCACCAATGGTCGGGGACATGACACAGTCATGAATCAGGCGGGCAGTAACGAGGGCTCGTGTAAGATATTTGCCTTCGCCACAACAGAAGGCTTGAATGAAACAGAAACATTAAACTGCTTTGGCGAATATTACCGGGAGGATGTATTGAAAAAACCCGACGGTACAGACCACGCAAATATCCGAACATTTATGCGCCACGGCTGGGGCGGCATTCAGTTCGAACAATCGGCCTTAGCAAAGCACACGACCTGACCGATAAACTTACTCGTCTCGCTCAATGTCTTCCAAGGAAAAAGTATGCGCCTCTGGCCGGAAATTCTGGTCGGTGTAACCCAAATCATCCCGTTCAAATTCACCGTAAGCGCCTGTCCAGTCCTCTGGTGGTGAGATTCCTTCAATTCCCATTTGTGACCAGGCATCGTATTCCACTTCATCCAGTTCACCGCCAAAATACTGGATTTCAATCACGCCTTCGTCTTCATCCAGTGCGACCACTTCAAACTTCAGTTGATCCGGGGTCTGATACCAATTTCCCACTGCCGGGGTAATTCCGATGGCCATGTGCACCTCCTGCTATTTCCCTGTACTTCACCAAAGTTTTACTGAATTGCTAACTCAGCCGTACCACTGGCTCCCTACAAGATAGCAGTATATTTCAATTTGTCTGCTCAGAATTCAAACAAAATAATCGGGGGAAAATGAAGGTTTCAGTCTCGCTCAAACAAGGCAATGGATTCCACATGCGCCGTGTGTGGAAACATGTCCATCACCCCCGCGCTCACTAGCGTGTAACCGTGTTGATTGACCAACACGCCCGCATCACGCGCCAGGGTGGCTGGGTCGCAGGAGACATAAACGATGCGCTCTGGCAGAGGTTGCGGCAGTTTTTCCACCACCACGGGCGCGCCGCTGCGGGGAGGATCCAACAGCAGTTTATTAAAGCCTTCACCGTACCAGGGCTCCGCCGCAAGATCGCCATTTAGATCGGTGGCGTGAAACTCAACATTTTCGATGCCGTTACGTTGCGCATTTTCCCGCGCCCTTTCCACCAGGCTCGCCTCGCCTTCCACTCCCACCACGGCACCCGCCTTGCACCCCAGGGCACCCTCTCGGCGCAAGCGCCTCACCTTGCACCCCAGGGCACCCTCTCGGCGCAAGCGCCTCACCTTACGCGCCAGCGGCAGGGAAAAATTGCCCAGTCCACAAAACAGATCCAGCACACGATCTTCCGGCTGTAGATCGAGCATGGCTATGGCACGGTCGATCATCGCCCGGTTCAGTTCCGCGTTGACCTGGGTGAAGTCCGTGGGTTGAAACTGCATCTCCACATCGTAAGCAGGCAATGTGTAATACAATTTGAATTCACTCTCAGCTTCCGGCCACAGACGTCGAATGGTCTTGGGCCCTTTTGGCTGTACAAAAATACCGAGCTGATGTTCGTCACCAAACGCACACAATTGCTGTTCATCTTCTTCATTCAGTGGTTCAAGGTGACGAAATACCAATGCTGTATCACCATCGCTCACAGCTACTTCGATCTGCGGAATTTTGTCTCGCACCGACAAACGATTCACCAATTCACCCAGGCTTGTTAATCTTGAGCCGATGATCTCGTGCAACACATCACACTGCTTGGCATCGGTTAAAAACGCACTGTGCTTTTCCCGAAAACCCACGCGCACCACTTGTTCACGGCGCATGTATTTCACGCCTAGGCGCGCCTTGCGTCGATAAGCCCAGGGCTCACTGTTCAGTGGCGGCAACACCTCAGCGGGGCTTACTTTACCCAGATGTTGCAAATTTTCCAGCAAGCGCTCCTGCTTGGCCGCAATCTGATCTGCCGGACTCAAATGTTGCAGACTGCAACCACCGCACACACCGAAGTGTGGGCAATGCGGCTCAATGCGTTGCGGGGAAGCCTTCAACACTTCAACAGCATCCCCTTCATCAAACTTGCCACGCTGCGAAGTGTAACGGAACATCACTTCTTCGCCCGGTAATGCGCGCGCGATAAAGGTGACTTTGCCATCGATGTGACTAATGCCACGACCATCGTGAGACAGACTTTCGATAGTGGCATGAACGGGCTGAGTGGGGAGTTTTTTACGGCGACGTCGGGACATGGTTAGCTCGGAATGAGAATGCGTTGATTTAATCCGTCATTCCGGCGCAGGCCGGAATCCAGTGGTTTAGGGATAAGTATCGAGGGACGGGTAATAAGTGACTAGGAAAAACAACCGGTCTTTTCCTAATCACTTGTTACCCGTCCCTCGATACTTTTAATCAGGAAACACATCCGTCGACAGATAACGATCCCCCCGGTCACAGATAATGGCGACAATGACCGCATTCTCCACCTGCTGTGATAACTGCAAGGCTGCGGCCACTGCCCCACCGGAGGAAATACCGGCAAAAATACCTTCTTGCGCGGCCAGTGCGCGGGTGGTGTTTTCGGCATCTTCCTGAGAAATATCCAAAATACGATCCACGCGTGTTTCATCATAAATCGATGGTAAATATTCTTTGGGCCAACGGCGAATTCCGGGGATCGAGGCACCTTCGGTGGGTTGCACGCCGATGATTTCGATCGCTGGTTTGTGTTCCTTAAAATAGCGCGAGCAGCCCATAATCGTTCCGGTAGTACCCATGGAGCTGACAAAGTGGGTGATGCGATTATCGGTATCACGCATGATTTCCGGCGCCGTGCCTTCATAATGCGCCAATGGATTGTCCGGGTTGGAGAACTGATCCAGCACCCTGCCCTCGCCCTCAGCTTGCATTTGCAGCGCAAGATCGCGGGCACCTTCCATGCTCTGTTCCTTGGTGACCAGCACGATCTTTGCGCCAAAGGCCTTCATCACCCCACGGCGCTCCATGCTCATGTGCTCGGGCATAATCAACAGCATTTTATAACCCTTGATGGCCGCAGCCATGGCCAGCGCAATACCGGTATTGCCGCTGGTGGCCTCGATCAGCGTGTCGCCGGGCTTGATCTCACCGCGTGCCTCGGCGTGCTGAATCATGCTGAGTGCCGGCCGATCTTTCACAGAGCCAGCGGGGTTATTGCCTTCCAGCTTAACCATGATGGTATTACTGGTCTCCCCCGGAAGGCGTTGAAGACGCACCAGCGGCGTATTGCCAACAAAAGATTCAATGGTGGGAAAACTCATGATCAGCGCTCTTCTGAGTAATAATTTGGGAGGCCTAATGTACCGACTTGCCCCATTTTATCAAGTACCCGGCCATCCAAAAGCTCGTTTTTCAACGACTTAGGGGGAGAACCGCTGCAATAGGCCTGATAGAATCAATTTCAGGTTGAAGGACAGGAAACCCTTTTTTATGCGCGCTAATTGACAGGGAGGGTAAAGTTGGCCAACGCACAAAAGCGAATCGAGATAATGAAAAAAATCAAATACAATGCAATCATCGCAGACAAGCAAATATGGCACTGCCAATATCGGCACGGGTTTTATTTTGTCATGCTCCTGCTCACATGTCTTACCACTATCCCTACCTTTGCGGATGAACCGCTAACGCTAGCCGCCCTGTCTGAAGATGATTTTCTCTCAGACATTCCCGTGGTGCTTACTGCAACACGGCTGGCGCAGCCTATCACTGAAGCACCAGCCGCAATTACCATTATCGACCGCGAAATGATTCGTGCATCAGGTGCACGTGAAATTGCCGACCTGTTTCGCATGGTGCCAGGATTTGTGGTGAGCAGAGACGATGGACACTCACCGATTGTTTCCTATCACGGACTAACTGACGAACACGCCGTGCGAATGCAAGTGCTCGTCGATGGGCGCTCGGTTTACTCACCAGTATTTGGTGGTGTGGAGTGGAATAATTTACCACTGGCCATGGACGATATTGAGCGTATTGAGATCATACGTGGGCCGAACTCAGCCAGTTATGGTAGCAATGCATTTCTCAGCATTATTAATATTCTTACGCAACACGCCTCTGAAACGACGGGGTCATTTATCCGTGGCACGCGCGGCAGCAATGGCGAAAAAGACGTATATGCCCGCTACGGCAATACCACGGGTGATTTTGACTATCGCGTTACGGCCGGCGTCAACAATGATAATGGCTTTGCCAACCGTGCTGATGACCGGCGAATAAAAATTGCACGCTTTCGTGGCGACTATCAAATGAATGCTAAAGACAACCTAATGTTTCAAACAGGTATTACTGATGGCATGCGCGCAATCGATTCAAAAAGATTAAAATCAACCGATGAGCGCAATGTCAATATTGTTTTTGAACAACTACGATGGCAACGAGAAATTAATAACAACGAGTCCCTAAGCCTACAATTCTTTCACACACTGGAAGATATAGACCAAGTGTTCGATGTTATTCTCGCCCCCGCCATACATATTGTTGTCGACTCATCGACACAATCTGAACGATATGACTTTGAACTACAACATACCAAACAATTATTTGAAGACACACGACTGGTCTGGGGTCTGGGACTACGACAGGACTCAGCAGATGGCCCGCACATTTTTGGAACAGACCCTGCGACAGGATATACAGGCACTCGTAAGTTATTTTACAATAATGTGGCGCGATTATTTTCAAACATTGAATGGCGCACCAGGAAAGATACGACTCTCAACTTAGGCGCTATGTGGGAGAAGTCTACTCTTGCTGATCAACAGTTTTCACCACGAGTCGGAATTAATTTTGCCATCACGCCAGAACAGTCCGTACGATTTATTGCCAGCCGTGCCACTCGCACACCTAGCCTGAATGAAGCCCATGCGAATTTTCGATTCCCAGTGGAAAACTATCCCGCCCCACCTTTCAACTTCATTTCACAGGTATGGGTAGGCAATGGGAACATCAAGCCTGAAAAAATAACCTCGTATGAGATCGCTTACCATGCAAATATCATTCGACAAAAACTTTCATTCGACATAAAAAGATACCGGGAAAAATTACGTGGTCTGATTACTCTTGATGGCAACACAATCCTCAATCCCAGCGATCCATTACTTGGTGGATACGAAACTTACGATAACCTCACCGATGCCGATATAAATGGAATAGAAGCAAACCTTGAGTTTTTCCCGCTACAGGATACACGACTTATTCTTTCTAACTCGTACACAAGCATTGATAGTCAAAACCCTAATCTATTGTCAACACAGCTACGTGACTCCGCCCCAAAACACGTCACCTCGATTCTGGCTATTAATCGTTTTCCCGGAGGTGCAACAGGTAGCTTCCTATTTTATAGAGTAAGCAACAGCAATGGATTAGGGTCTGGTGATCCTTTACCGGGATACAAACATGTCAATTTGCGCCTCGCGCTGCCCTTTAAATGGCTTGGCGCTACAGGTGAAGTTGCCTTCGTAGTACAAAATGCCACTGGAAAATACATTGATTGGCGCAGTGATAATATTGCAGAAACACAAAAATACGTTTCTATATCAGCACAATGGGATTAGTTCAACCCTTACGCACCTAGGATTCATTACTGATCGGTAAAGTATGTACAGAACTTCAAAACATCTTCATGGAAAGAAGAGTCTCATTCTGAAATCAATCAGTATGGTGCTGGGGCTTCTGCTTACTTTATCTGTTAGCCTGGCCGACACAAAAAGCTTTGACGTTGCCATTATTAGTAGTGGCAACAACCAAGTCTACTCAAGAATTATCAATATAATCACAAACACCACCAAAAAAAGCCACCCTCATATTTCCTTCAGAACCTTTTATGCCGATAGTTTCTCATCAGTCAACAACAAAATAAATGATGCCAATCTTTTAGTCACCATTGGCAAACGAGCGATGATTGTCGCCTCACAACTCAATATTTCTCCGCCCATACTGGCCACTCTCGTTCCCCAACAATCCTTCGAAAAATACCATTCCACACTAACTAAAGCTAACTCTAAAGTTACTGCCATATATATCGATTCAACACCCAGAAAACAAGTCATGCTGGCCAAACTTCTTTTAGGAAATCTACAGACTGTTGGCATACTATTATCAGATAATTTATCCCCTAAAGAACAACAGCTAGCAGCCATTGTTAAACATAGCGGACTGAAACCCAACATCCTAAAAGTATCCCCTACTGACAATATTATCAGAAAATTATCACGATTGATCGGTAGCAGCGATGTCCTGCTTGCAATCCCTGACCCCCTCATTTTTAATAGAAATACTGCCAGGAATATCCTCCTAACCACATATCGTCAACGCGTACCTGTAATTGGTTTTTCATCCAACTATGTTAAAGCCGGCGCACTTGCCGCGGTATTCTCAACACCTGGGCAAATTGCCAGACAAACGGCTACTACAATATTGGGGATACTTGATTCTTCTCTGCCATTCCCAAGCAGGGGAAGCTATCCAAATGAATTTAATGTTTCCGTAAATTCCAGCGTTGCCCGCTCTCTAGGAATAAGTACACCACCCATTCCTCAAATTAAACAAGAATTGAAAAAACTTCTGGTGGAATTTAAATGATTTCACCGACCATTAATTTTCGCGTTTTATTGCTCGCCGTTATTCCCACGACTGCTGTTTCTATTATATTTTTTAGTTATTTTGTGAATAAACAAATTGACGACATAGAAACTAATGTTGTTGACAAAGGAGTGTCACTTGCCGCTTATTTAGCAACGGCAAGTGAATACGGTATCTTTTCCGGAAATATGGCGATACTTTCACCACTAGTCGATTCCGTAGTTAACAATGACAATATTATTTCCATCACAATAACAAATAATCAAGGAACGCCGCTAATACAAAGATCCAAGCTCAACAGAAAAACTACGAGCACTTTAAAAGAAGTTTATAATCGGGTCTTCAGTCAACCCGTTATACAACATACGGTTGACATCAATGATTTTGAAACTACTGACACAGATACCCAACCCATCATCGGCTGGGTCATTATTGAGGTTTCTGATGAGGTTGCCATTAGAAATAAACAAGAAGTCATCCTTCAAACATTATCAATCACCTTAATAATCCTTATCAGCAGCATTTTTCTTGCGACACGAATCAGCCGACATATAACTGAACCAATTACCTCATTAACCAATGCCGTTAATGAAATAGAAAATGGAAACCTTGATGTATCAATAGAAACACACTCCACTGGTGCATTACTCGGGCTTGAAAAAGGAGTTCGAGGGATGTTGCTGTCCATAAAATCATCACACTGGGAGGCAAAAAATGCTATTGAAAAAGCGACGAAGGAACTACGGAATTCTCTGGAGTTACTGGAATATCAAAACGCTGAGCTCAGCCATACTCGGCAACAAGCCCTTTCTGCAAGCCAGGCAAAATCTGCATTCCTAGCAAATATTAGCCACGAAATTCGTACCCCGATGAATGGAATACTGGGTTTCGTCAAGCTGTTAAAAGCATCTGAACCGACCAAGGAACAATCTGATTATATTTACACCATTGAACAGTCTGCTAATAATCTGTTACGCATCATTAATGATGTTCTCGACTTCTCAAAAATTGAAGCAGGAAAGATTGCCATCAACAATGTGCATTTTAATTTGGAAGAGTCCATCGAAGATGTATTAGTGCTAATTGCACCATCCGCCTATGACAAAGGCATTGAACTTACCTCGTTGTATTATGATGACACACCAAAAGAGCTTTTTGGTGCTACTGATCGCGTACGGCAAATCCTCATTAACTTGATAGGCAATGCAATAAAATTCTCGGATAGTGGCACAGTAATGGTGCGCGCTATGCTTGAATCGAGAAATAATGATGTTCTTAAAATCAAAATATCAATCACCGACCAAGGGCCAGGAATCTTAGAAAAAGATAAAAGCAGTCTATTTAGCTCCTTTAGCCAAATCGATGAAAGCGATACACGGCAATATGGTGGTACTGGATTAGGCCTGGCAATCTCAAAATCACTTTCTGAGGCAATGCAAGGCGATATTGGAGTGGATAGCCTCAGGGGCATGGGTTCCACCTTCTGGTTTACATTCCAATGTCAGACAAGCAATACGACCAATGTTATTGCCGATAACCCAGAACCAACGTATCGTCATAAATCCATCAAATTGTACGATACAAATGAGCTTTCACGACTGTCATTGGAACATACATTTAAACGTCTGGGGTTTACCGTAAAAGAATGTGTGGATATGGAAGACTTATGCACGAATCAGGAAAATGATCGCCTTCCAGATATCTGCGTCATTGGCATTAATCAGCATGAGGCTACCGATGACTCTGTCAAGAGCTTCTTAAATAAATATAAAAATCTATCACACCCATTTATTCTAGCTATCGTCAGCACCTCGGATCCAATGATTTTAAAAAAATTACAAGACTCTGGAGCTGATGCATGCCTAGGAAAGCCTTTCAGACATATCGACCTTGAAAACAAACTCGGCTCTATCTTTCACTCTCCCGATAACATTTGCAACCAGCTGAACGCTAATACTCAGAAGTCACAACCAGCTGTCCATCTTAATGGGCTACGTGTACTCGTTGCTGAAGACAACGCAATAAACGCTAAGCTTATTGAAACGATTCTGCTCCGATCCGCTGCTAAATTGCATATCGTCAACAATGGAAAGGATGCCGTTCGCGCGTATACGTATAATAGTGACTTATTCGACGTTATTCTAATGGACATTCACATGCCGAAAATGAATGGCATTGATGCTGCAAGAGAGATACGTGAAACGGAAAATCCAGGAGATCATATCCCCATTATCGGCTTAACTGCAATCAGCAAGGATAAGGATGAGGTACTTTTTAAGAATATAGACTTCGATGAAATTTTAGAAAAGCCCATTTCAGTCGATGAACTTTTACACGAAATCACTTACTGGAGTCATATCCACAAAACGTCTACTGCTCATGACAGAGAAAAGCATAAGATAAAGAATCATCTTGGCCTTGATCAAGGCTTATCGACGACGTTAAATGAGATGTTGTTACACGAATTACCCGCTGTAAAAGAAAAGTTACAGGTTGCATTCGACTCGGCCGATTACCGTTTCTTACGGGGTGAAATTCACCGCCTGCTTGGGGGAATGGCCTATTGTGATTTTTCTGATTTACAGGAACTAGCACTGCAATTTCAGGTTAGTCTAAAAGAAAACAAAAGCAGCATGAACGATGATTTTCAAAAGCTGATTTCAGGAATTAATCACCTGATCAACCGCTAAACTTCCTCACCATCACAGCCATACCCTATTCGGAAGGCAGGCAATAGCTGTCCAAATATTCTTGGAAACTTTTTTTCAACTTTGGATGCTTCAGTGCATATTCAACTGTCGCAGTTAAGTACCCCAACTTGCTGCCACAGTCATAACGCTTTCCTTTAAATTCATAGGCTAAGACATCTTCTTCCGCGAGCAACTCGGCAATGGCGTCAGTCAACTGAATTTCATTGCCAGCTCCTTTTCCGGTTCCCTCCAGTATTTCAAAAATTCTCGGTGACAGGATGTACCGGCCGACCACTGCCAAATTCGATGGCGCGACATCTGGCTTTGGTTTTTCGACAATCTCAATAATTTTACCGACACGTCCCTCGCTGTCTTCTATTTTAACCATCCCGTATTTTTCCGTATCATTTGAGTCTATTCGCTCAACACCAAGCAGGCTACATTCATGCTCATTATGTAAAGCCACCATCTGCGACAAACAACCGGAGTTATCATCATCAATCAAATCATCTGCAAGTATGACTGCAAAGGGATGATTGCCCACGACATTCTTTGCGCATAGCACAGCATGTCCAAGACCCAGGGCTTCCGGCTGACGTATGTACACGCAGCTGACGCCCTTTGGTAAAATACCTTTTACTTCGGACAATAATGCCTCTTTGCCGCGGGCTTGCAGCGCGCTTTCCAATTCAAAATTGCGGTCAAAGTGGTCTTCAATGGCGCGTTTGCTACTACTGGTCACAAACACCAATTCGGTAATGCCCGCTGCAATAGCTTCCTCTGCAGCATACTGAATCAGTGGTTTATCCACCACGGTCAACATTTCTTTAGGATTGGCTTTAGTGGCTGGAAGGAAGCGCGTGCCTAAACCGGCAACAGGAAATACGGCTGTTCTAATTTTCTGATTCATGAGGTGAGGTAAATTCCTTTTCGATTTATTTGCAAAAAGTATTTCCGAAATAAAAAACACAACAAACAAAAAGGAGCCAGCGGCTCCTTTTTATCTCGGCAAGTCACTGCACTGGCAGTATGCCTTTACTCTGCATCAACCGCTTTCATGCTCAGACGAATGCGGCCTTGCTTGTCAATTTCCAACACCTTCACTTTGATGATGTCACCTTCTGACAGTTTGTCGCTGACATTCTCAACACGCTCTTCAGAGATTTGTGATATATGTACCAATCCATCTTTACCTGGCAAGATGGTCACAAAGGCACCGAAGTCCATGAGTTTGGCAACCTTACCTTCGTAAACCGTACCCACTTCAACATCAGCGGTAATCTGTTCGATCAACTTCAGCGCTTGCTCACCGGCGGCACTGTCAACAGACGAAATCTTGATGGTGCCATCGTCTTCGATATCCACACCTGCGCCAGTTTGCTCTGTGATGGAACGAATGGTTGCGCCGCCTTTTCCGATTACGTCGCGGATCTTGTCCGGATGAATCTTGATAGTGAGATAACGCGGTGCAAACTGCGACATCTCTTCACGCCCTGTCGAAATCACTTTGTTCATTTCGCCCAGGATAAACTGGCGGCCCTCACCGGCCTGGCTCAATGCCTGCTCCATAATCTCACTGGTAATTCCGGTGATTTTGATATCCATCTGCAGCGCGGTCACGCCATTTTCGGTACCGGCCACCTTAAAGTCCATATCGCCCAAGTGATCTTCGTCACCCAGGATGTCGCTCAGTACAGCAAATTTATCGCCATCTTTGATCAAACCCATGGCGATACCGGCAACCGGTGCCTTCAACGGTACACCGGCATCCATCATCGACAGACTCGAACCACAAACCGAAGCCATAGAACTGGAACCATTGGACTCTGTGATTTCAGATACCACACGAATTGTGTAAGGGAAATCTTCGACGCTTGGCATCACCGCAGCAACACCCCGTTTGGCCAAACGGCCGTGGCCGATTTCGCGGCGCTTGGGACTGCCTACAAAACCCGTTTCACCCACGCAATACGGAGGGAAGTTGTAATGCAACATGAAGTGCTCACGACGTTCGCCTTCAATGGCGTCGATCAACTGTGCATCACGCGCGGTCCCCAAAGTTGTCACCACGATGGCCTGCGTTTCCCCACGAGTGAACAAGGCTGAACCATGAGTACGTGGTAACACGCTCGTCTTTACCGTAATCGGGCGAACGGTACGCGTATCGCGACCATCAATACGCAATTCACCGGCCAGTACTCGTCCACGAACCACGCGTTTTTCCAATTTGCCAATGGCTTCTTTCACATCTGCGATGGCATGAGTGCTTTCATCACCTTCGGGACAAAGCTGAGCAACGATTCCTGCGCGGAGCACACTCAATTCGTCATAGCGCTCTTGCTTGTCGCTAATTTGATAGGCGGTATTCAACACAGACTCGCCAGCCGCAGCAACCGCGCTGGTCAGTGATTCATCAGTTTCTGGAGCTTCCCACTCCCAGGCAACGGTGTTGGCTTCAGCAGCCAATTCACTAATCGCAGTAATCACGTTCTGCATTTGCTCGTGACCGTAGGCCACCGCTCCCAGCATCACTTCTTCGGATAGTTCTTGTGCTTCGGACTCCACCATCAACACGGCGCTGTCGGTACCTGCAACTACCAAATCCAGTTGCGAGGTTTGTAAGGCAGTGGCGGAAGGATTCAATAAATACTGACCGTCAACATAAGCCACGCGGGCACAACCAATGGGACCGGCAAACGGCACACCGGACAGACTCACCGCAGCGGAAGCACCAATCATCGCAGGCACATCAGGATCAATCTCGGGATCCAGCGACATCACTGTAGCAATCACTTGCACTTCATTCACAAAACCTTTCGGGAACAATGGGCGCAATGGACGATCAATCAAGCGGCTGGTCAGCGTCTCTTTTTCGCTGGGACGTCCTTCGCGCTTGAAAAAGCCGCCAGGAATTTTACCGGCAGCATACGTGCGCTCTTGATAGTTAACCGTCAGCGGGAAAAAATCCCGACCCGGCTCCGCCTTTTTACGTGCGACACAGGTCACGAACACGGTCGTGTCACCCATGCTTACCATCACTGCGCCACCGGCTTGACGGGCAATTTCACCCGTTTCCATCGTGAGTGTGTGCTCGCCAAACTGTACGACTTTTTTGATAGCCATTTTTCGAAGAATTCCTTAAAAGTTATTCTGGTGTGATTTTTTAGCGATTGTTGCTGGCGTCAGTGGCGAGCAACGCAGGCAACAATTAACGACGTAAACCTAATTGTGAAATCAGTTCACGATAGCGTTCGACGTTTTTGTTTTTCAGGTAGTCCAGCAATTTACGACGACGGCTCACCATGCGCAGTAAACCCTGGCGTGAGTGATGGTCATGAATGTGGGTTTTGAAATGACCAGAGAGGTCATCGATTTGCGCGGATAACAGCGCAACTTGTACTTCCGGGGAACCCGTGTCGGCTTCGCCGCGAGCGTATTTTTTCACAATTTCGTTTTTTGCTACTGCATCTAAAGACATGTGTGTCTCCTAGTAAGTTAAAAGAATGCTTCTGTGTCACCGGCCGGCTACTAGGTCCAGCGTCGTGAGCGGGCGAAATTCTACCCTATTTCGTGTGAATTCACCATATTATTGCCGTTTTCAGACAAGAATTTCCTCGGGTTCCCAGCCAGAGAGAGACTCAGCGAGTCTAGTTGTTGCTCAACAAGCGTTTGGGTGCGACACGACCATCATCCAGTACTGTGCCCAGCCCCAGAAAGCGTTCGTTACCGGCGTATAAACGTACCCAGCCACGATCCTTGAGCTGCGGAACAAACACAGGCTGCCCCTGACAGAGGTAAAAACTGGCATCTTCCGAGAGACGTACCTCGGGCCAATCCGGTAAGGTTGATTCCATGGGCAACAGCAACTCGTCCAAGACATGGGCGCCCGATGCATCTACCATGGCCTGCAACTCGTCCATGGTGTGCATGGGGTATTCATCCAACGCGCCTACGCTAGTGCGTCTCAGGGCTGCCACATGGGCACCACAGCCCAAGGCTGTACCGATATCTTCTGCCAGTACCCGGATGTAAGTGCCTTTAGTGCAGCGCACGTCCAGCTCCAGTTCGTCACCTTCAAGGCGCAGCAGCTTCAACGAGTGAATGACAATGTCACGCGGCTCCCGTTCCACTTCAATGCCTTGTCGAGCCAATTTATACAGCGGCTGGCCATCGCGTTTGATGGCAGAATGCATGGGGGGTATTTGTTGGCTTTGACCGAGAAAACTTTCCAGCACTTCCTTCACCTGTGTTTCGGTCAAATCACCCAGCGGGCGCGTTTCACGAATCTCGCCCTCGGCGTCACCCGTATCGGTGGTCACACCCAGTTTACACACGGCGCGATATTCCTTGTCCGCAGACAACAAAAAACCGGAAATCTTGGTGGCTTCTCCCAGGCAAATGGGCAACATGCCCGTTGCCAATGGATCCAGGCTACCGGTGTGTCCTGCCTTGTTGGCGTTATACAAGCGCTTAACAATTTGTAGAGCCGCATTGGAGGTCAAACCCGCGGGCTTATCCAGCAGCAACACACCATTTACACTTCGGCCACGATTACGACGACGCGCCACAATAATTCTCCAAATGGGTCAACAGGGGAGTTAGCTTATGATGATTTTTCTGGTGGGGGATCGATGGGCTTATTTGTCGGCACCTCTCCTTCCGCAGAAGATGTGTTCGACTGTTTGATCAAATCCGTCAGTCGGTTGCCGTGCTCCATGGAAGCATCGTAAACAAATACCAGCTGTGGTGTGGTGCGTAGTTTGAGCCGCCTAGCCAGTGCGCTACGTAAATAACCTGCTGCGTTGTTCAGCGCCTTAGCAGTAGTGTCGATGGATTTTTTGGCCTGTTCTTTATCTGCTAAATTTGCATCCAGCACGGTGAAATAAACCCGAGCACGTTCAAATTCATGAGTCACGTCTACGCCGGTCACCGTCACCATACCCACTCGTGGGTCAGCCAACTCCATTTGTATCAACTCAGCCATTTGCCGCTGAATTTGATCTGCCACTCTGCGTGTGCGACTAAACTCTTTGGCCATTTATCTTTACTCCACCGACCGGCAAACAGCCTGCGTTTACAAGCTACGTTTAACTTCGACTTGTTCGAAGACTTCGATTTGGTCACCGGGTTTCACATCATTGTAGTTTTTCACACCGATACCACATTCCGTTCCCGAGCGAACTTCTTGCACATCATCTTTAAAGCGACGTAGTGATTCCAGTTCGCCTTCGTAAATCACCACATTGTCACGTAGCACGCGAATCGGGTTGTTTCGTTTCACAGTACCTTCCGTCACCATGCAGCCTGCGATAGCTCCCAGCTTGGGCGAACGGAACACATCGCGCACTTCGGCGAGGCCAACAATCTCTTCTTTGAACTCAGGCGCCAACATACCGCTCAGTGAATTTTTCACTTCATCGATGGCGTCGTAAATTACACTGTAGTAATGCAGGTCGATACCTTCCTCTTCGATGATGCGCTTTGCCGATGCATCTGCACGCACATTAAAACCGATAATCACTGCCGCAGAAGCAGAAGCCAAATTCACATCGGACTCATTAATGCCGCCCACGCCACTCCCTACAATTTTCACCTTCACTTCATCGGTAGACAGTTTGGTCAACGATTCATTAATGGCTTCCACTGAACCCTGCACGTCCGCTTTCACCACCAGGTTGAGGGTGTTGACTTCGCCCTCTTCCATTTGTGAGAACATACTTTCCAGTTTTGATTTTTGTTGGCGTGCCAATTTTACATCACGGAACTTGCCTTGACGGAACATGGCAACTTCACGCGCCTTACGTTCATCTTCCACCACCAGCATTTCATCACCGGCACTGGGCGTACCCGACAACCCCAAAACTTCCACAGGAATTGATGGGCCCGCTTCCAATGCAGGTTTACCATTTTCGTCCAATAGTGCTCGTACGCGACCATATTCCTGACCGGCAAGCACCATGTCGCCTTTGTGCAAAGTACCGCTTTGCACAAGCATCGTCACCACTACGCCGCGTCCTTTGTCCAGGCGCGATTCAATCACTACACCACGCGCAGGCCCGTCCTTTACGGCCTTCAGTTCCAACACTTCTGCTTGCAGAGAGATAGCTTCCAATAATTTGTCGACACCTTCACCGGTTAATGCAGAGACATGCAAAAATTGCGTATCTCCACCCCAGTCTTCTGGCACTACTTCTTCAGCAACTAATTCCTGTTTAACACGATCGGGCTGCGCATCTTCTTTATCAATTTTATTGACCGCAACTATTATTGGCACACCCGCAGCCTTGGCATGTTGGATCGCTTCTTTGGTTTGCGGCATCACACCATCATCGGCTGCCACAACTAGCACAACAATATCTGTTGCCTGTGCGCCGCGCGCACGCATTGCGGTAAATGCCGCATGTCCTGGCGTATCCAAAAAGGTGATCGGGCCCAACTCGGTTTCCACATGGTAGGCACCAATGTGTTGGGTAATACCACCGGCCTCACCCGAAGCCACTTTTGATTTTCGGATGTAATCTAGAAGTGACGTCTTACCATGATCGACGTGACCCATTATGGTCACCGCCGGTGCCCGGCTGACCGATTCACCTTCACCGGAGGATACTTGGGTAATACTTTCTTCGATCGCATTGTCACTAACCAATACGGCCGTATGGCCCATTTCTTCCACAACGATGGTTGCCGTTTCTTGGTCGAGCACCTGGTTAATTGTCGCCATGCTACCCATGCCCATCATCACTTTAATGACTTCCGCAGCCTTCACTGCCATTTTTTGTGCAAGCTCACCCACGGTGATAGTTTCTGGAATGTTTACGTCACGCACCACGGGGGCCACTGGCATTTCAAAACCATGTTCGGTCGGGCTGGAAGACACTGCGCCACGAGCACGCCGAGGTTTTTTCTTACGGCGTCCCGATTTGCTGGCATCCACATGTAATTCTTTGCGGCCGTATTTTGTGGGCTTTTCTGACTTGCCGGGCTTGTTGTCTCCGCGCTCGCGTTTAGCGCCACGTTTATCGGCAGATTTTTCTGTGGACGGCTGGGCTGGCGCAGCTACTGCAGCGGCAGCTTCTTTCGCAGCTGCCTCCTCTTTTAGTTTTTTGGCTTCTGCTTCATCTTTGCGTTCCTGTTCTTCCCGAAGCTTTGCTTTACTGGCATCGGCACGACGTTGGCGTTCCAATTCGGCATTTTTTTCGTCGTCGATACGGTCTTGTGCAATCTTATCTGTTTCGGCCTTGAGCTTCTCGGCTTCATCCGAAACAACTTCACTGCGTTTCATGTAAGTACGTTTCTTGCGTACTTCAACATTCACCGTTTTACCGCGCGTAGCGTTGCGGCCTGTGCCGCTGGATTGTTTCAACTCGGAAACGCTTTTGCGACGCAAAGTAATTTTTTTCGGTTCTTTAGCCACTATTCCGCTTTCTCCGTGAGTGTCACGCAGAAAGTCCAGTAGTTTCATTTTTTCGTCATCGCTGACGGTTTGCTCGCCGCTCTCAAACGACATGCCGGCCTTGTCCAATTGCCCCAGCAGACGTTCCACTGAGACGCTCAACACTTCAGCTAATTGTTTTACACTTACGCCTGACATAAATCCCCCAATCATTCTACCCCGTTATTCGCCAGCTGCTGCATCATCAGCAAACCAGGGCGCTCGTGCGGTCATAAT
>CAZXZI010000035.1:0-25463 GCA_964645165.1 uncultured Ectothiorhodospiraceae bacterium | reverse complement strand
AGGGATCCACTTATAGAACTGGGTTTGGCTGTTCAGACAACCGGGACCATCTCTGTTGATTGGCAATAAGAAAAGGAATGCTCCTCCTCTTATTGCCAACATAGTGATATTTTGGGTGCGCTTTAGTTATGCAGCAACAGTGCTCCCGTCTGCAAACCATTTTTCCAGCGCTTCGGCACCACCCACATAGTCACCGTTGATGAACACCTGCGGTACGCTGTCAATGCCCGCGATTGCCCGAAGGGTGCGGCTGGTGTAGTCACGATTTAATACCAACTCCTCAAAGGGAATGCCTGCATCGTGCAACATACCTTTGGCGCGTGCGCAGTATTCACAACCGGGTCGGGTGAATACGCTTACGTCCAACGGCCGAGCCGCATCTGGTGCAATGTAGGTGAGCATGGTGTCGGCATCAGATACTTCAAAGGGGTCTCCCGGCACATTAGGTTCAATGAACTGTTTTATGATCACGCCATCTTTCACCAGCATGGAATACCGCCAGGAGCGCTTACCGAAACCGAGATCTTCTTTGTCTACCAACAGACCCATGCCCGCAGTGAAGTCACCGTTGCCATCAGGAAGGAAGCGAATGCTTTCTGCATGTTGGTCGGCTGCCCATTCGTTCATCACAAAGGCGTCATTGACGGATATGCAGATGATCTCATCCACCCCAGCTTTATTAAAGACAGGTGCCAATTGATTGAAACGTGGCACGTGGCTTGATGAACAGGTGGGCGTGAAGGCCCCCGGCAAGGAGAAAACAATCACCGTTTTGCTGGCGAAGAGTTCTTTGCTACTGACATCCACCCATTCATGATTGCGACGGGTGTGGAAAGTGGATTCGGGTACCTGTTGTCCTTCTTTGTTTTCAAATTTTGGCTGACTCATATTGATCTCCTCATGTCGACACAAATGATCTTTGATAGGTTAGTTTCAATTCCTGGGATAATTCTAAGTGCTGGGTGTCGTTTGGTATATTAGATTGTTTCTATTATAATGATCGCTTTTTACGATCTATAGTTGGTGACCCATGCATCTGCCTACTCTGAAACAATTGCGTTACTTTGTGACGCTGTGCGAATACCAGCATTTTGGGCGCGCAGCGGCGGGCTGCTTTGTTTCACAATCGGCCTTTAGTGTGGCGATCAGGGATCTGGAAACTCTGCTGGGTGCCGGTTTGGTAGATCGCACCAATAAACATGTCACCATTACTGCGCATGGGCGTGAAGTGGAGAGCAAGGCGCGGCGGTGTCTGCAGGAAGCTAAAGAACTCGTGGAGATGGCAGGCGGTGAACGACAACCCTTGAGCGGTAAATTGCGTTTGGGGGTGATTCCCACCATCGCGCCTTTTTTATTGCCGGGCTTACTGCCTCCGCTGCGCAAGGCATATCCAAAATTACAATTATATTTGCACGAGGATCTGACTCAGCGTCTGTATCAAAAACTGATGGTGGGTGAGTTGGATGTGTTGCTGATAGCCTTGCCATACGCATTGGCGCAGACCGAGCAGCTTAGCTTGTTTAAAGACCCGTTTCGGCTTGCCGCACGTAAAGGCAGTAAATTAGTCGATCCAGAAAATTATCAGCCTAGCAAGTTGGCACCGGAAACCATTCTTTTGTTGGAAGATGGCCACTGCTTGCGTGACCATGCTATCAGTGCTTGCAAGTTACGTAAGCCGGAACAGGTGAGCCAATTTTCTGCAAGTAGCCCCTTAACCTTGGTGGAGATGGTGGATGCAGATTTGGGTATTACCTTTCTGCCAGAAATGGCAGTAGGCTCGCCTTTATTGAAAAGTACGCATATAAAAACTTGGCCCTTGAGCGATAAGAGTTACCGAGAAATTGGATTAGTGTGGCGAAGCGGTAGTAGTCGTGCTGATAGTTTTGAACTTCTGGGTAAATTTATAGGACAACAGTATCCAGGAAAAGGTAAATGAGGAAGACTTGATGACGCCAGATATTCAGAAAGTTATAGAACAAATTAAGAATTTGGAGAAAGAGCTGGAGGAATATTGGCGCAAGTCTGAAGCCGATTTGCAGTCTTCCTTTGAGGGAAAGCGTGTCCGCTTTACTGAAGAAGTTCGTCGTCTTCAAAAGCAATATCGGGTGGGCCTTTTCCGTTATGTGTTGAATGCAGAATTGGCCACGTTGCTAACGGCTCCAGTGATTTACGCAATGATATTTCCCTTGACGTTTTTGGACATCACCATCACGATTTATCAGCATATTTGTTTTCGGGTCTATGGTATTCCACGGGTGCGTCGCAAAGATTTCATAGTGATTGATCGACATAATCTGGCTTATCTGAACATTCTGGAAAAGCTTAATTGCACTTATTGTGGCTATAGTAATGGCTTGATCGCCTACAGTAGGGAGATTATCTCGCGCACCGAAGACCACTGGTGTCCTGTCCGACATGCACAAATAATACGCGACCCTCATCATTACTATCAGCGGTTTTTTGCCTTTGGTGATGGAAAGGGTTTTCGCAGCAGAGGCAGGGTAAAGATGGAGGAGCCCGAAGAGAAAAAAAAATAAGTGCCATTTAGTGAATAAACTGTACCGGCACTTGTTTTTGGTAATCTTCATCAAAGACCAGCTCAATGCTGATTTCACTATCGTTATTATTAATTTTAACTTGTTTCAGATCCAGAAGCCTGGTTGCGAGATAAGCAGTTAATGCCGAGCACATGGCTTCGTCATCATTGAGAATAGCGTGTGCCAGATTACCCGCGACAAACTGGGCGCGTTGGTTCAGGTCGGGGTTGGCGATGGTCACTTCACCCACAAAAATACCCTCATCCATTTTTTGATCCATTTTGTTCAGGTACAGTTCTTGTTGCGGCGGGAGCGCGGTGTCACGATTGTATTCGAGTTGTGCAATGCCGTTGAGGCTGACGGCCATAATGTTGTCCATGGTTTGTTCCCTAGTTCATTAGAATACGTGCGGTAAATGATTTCAGGTAATCTGATTCAGGGATGGCTGGATGCACAGGATGATCCGGCCCCTGATGCCCCTGTTCAACGATCTGTGCATTACGATCCACGTGGCGGCTGGCTTTTAGGATCGTATCCTGCAGTTGCTCGCGTTTGAGATGAAAAGAACAGGAGGCGCTAATCAGATAGCCACCTTTGTTGAGCACCTGCATGGCCATTTGATTGATGCGCCGATAGGCGGTGAGGCCTTCTTTGAAATCCTTTTTGCGCTTGATAAAGGCGGGCGGATCGACGATCACCATATCAAAGTGTTCACGTTCCTGACGCAATGACTTGAGCGCTTCGAAGGCGTCGCCTTCCACGGTGGCTAGTTTTTCTTCACAATTATTTAACGCAGCATTGTGGTGGATGCGGTCAATGGCCTTGGCGGAGGCGTCGATACACATAAGCTCAGTGGCGCCGGCCGTGAGCGCCTGAATCCCCCAGCCGCCGATGTAACTGAAGACGTCCAGTACGCGTTTGTCTTTTACGTAGTGTTGCATGCGCGAGCGGTTCATGCGGTGATCATAAAACCAGCCGGTCTTTTGGCCGCTGAGTACGTCGATCTCAAAACGGGTATTATTCTCTTCCATCAGTACCGAATCGGGCAAGTTGCCGCTGGCGGTTTCCACGTAGCTGTCCAGCTCTTCAGCCTGGCGCGAGGGAGTGTCATTGCGCAGAACAATCGCCGTGGGTTTGAGCACTTTTTCCAGCGCGCCAACCACGGCCTCTTTTTGCTGTTCCATGCCAGCGGTGGTGATTTGTACCACCAGCACATCGCCGAAACGGTCCACCACCAGTCCGGGCAGATTGTCACCTTCGCCATACACCAATCGGTAAAAGGGTTGGGCGAAACATTGTTCGCGCAGGGACAGGGCGATGTTGATTCGGTGGGTAATCAGTGACTGGTCGAGCACATATTTAGGGTCACGACTGACTATCCGCGCTGAGATCAGTGAATGGGGATTGACGCAGGCATTGCCCAGGGCATGGCCGCGTGAATCTTCGACGCGCACCATAGTGCCGGGGGTGAAATCTTTCAGCGGCGTTTGCTCGGTGTCGACCTCGTTGCTGTAAACCCATAGGTGGCCCGCCTTGAGGCGGCGTTCTTCATTTCGTTTGAGGCGCAGAGGTGGGAGAGCTTTGCTCACGGCGGGCGTTTCCTGTGTGTTGGTGCGGAGTAGACCGCAAAACCACCATTATCGCCAGCCATGAGTCAGCTTACAATCAGAATGATGCTTACTTGGCGGCATCCAGCATGTATTGCACTGCAGCCTTCACATCGGCATCCGATAGACCAGGGTTGCCACCTTTGGGTGGCATCATACCCTTGCTACCTTTGAACCCCTTGATGGCATGTTGCACTAGAGTATCAATGCCCTTTTTGCTGCGTGGCGCCCAGGCCGCTTTATCGCCCAGCTTGGGTGCGCCCGCGAGTCCTGTGGCGTGACACATCTTGCAGGTTTTATCGAAAGTGGCCTTGCCATCAGCCAGTGCAACCGATAGTGGAATGGCCATCAGGGTGGTGCCAAGAATAAGTGCTTTAAGCATGAGCTTCATGGTGTTTTCCTCTGCGAGTAAGTAATCCCTCAATACTGCACCCGTAGCGCGAGTGTGGATAATTGAACGTGTTAATGCTGACATTGGTGAAACCGATCATTATTTCCGAGCGTCAGTCTCTGTTATTTGCTGAATCCATTTGCTACGGTGACGCATTATTGTATGCGCAGGAATATTATAGTGCCGAATTCGTTGTTTGAACAAACCAGTCCTTATCTGCAGCAGCATGCTCACAATCCGGTGGACTGGTATCCCTGGGGTGAAGCAGCACTGAGCAAAGCGCGTGCGGAAAAAAAACCTATATTGTTGTCCATTGGTTATTCGGCCTGTCACTGGTGTCATGTGATGGAACACGAGTCGTTCGAAGATGAAGCGACTGCGAAGGTGATGAATGAATTATTCGTCAACATCAAGGTGGATCGAGAAGAGCGCCCAGACCTGGACAAGATTTATCAATTTGCTTATCAGTTACTGAATCAGCGCGGTGGCGGTTGGCCATTGAATATGTTTTTAAGCGCCGACAACCATACCCCATTTTTTGGCGGCACCTATTTCCCGCCGGAACCGCGCCACGGCATGCCGGCCTTCACCGAGATTTTGCAGCGAGTCGCAGAATTTTATCGTGAGCACCCCGAGGACGTGGGAAAACAAAATGATTCGGTGCGCGAATATCTGCACCGCGCCAGTGAAGGCAAAGCCCTGTTGGAGAATGAAATAGATGCTGGGGTGCTGGACGAGGCGCGCCGTCAGTTAGAAAGCCAATACGATAAAAACTATGCTGGCTTCGGTGCTGCACCGAAATTTCCCCATCCTACTAGTATTGAACGTTTGTTACGCCACTGGTCGGCAACGGACGGCACCGATAAGCGCGCCCTGGAAATGGCGCGAACCACCTTGCATGCCATGGCCAATGGCGGAATTTATGATCAGTTGGGCGGCGGGTTTTGTCGCTACTCGGTGGATGAGCAGTGGATGATCCCGCACTTTGAAAAGATGCTTTATGACAATGGTTCATTGCTGGTGCTGTATGCCGAAGCCTATGCGGCCTGTGGAGATGAAACCTTTCGGCGCGTGGTAGAAGAAACAGCACGGTGGGTAATCCGCGTGATGCAGTCACCGCAGGGGGGTTACTATTCAACCTTGGATGCAGACTCTGAAGGTGAAGAGGGCAAATTTTACGCCTGGTCGTTGGCCGACGTTCAGCAACTGTTAAGCGATCAGGAATATGCCGTAATGTCGCGCCATTATGGTTTGGATCGTGCTGCGAATTTTGAAGGTGCCTGGCACTTGCATGTGTTTCGTAGTCTGGAAACGATTGCCGACGAATTGCATGTTGAGTTGTCGGCTGTTCAATCGTTGTTGGCCTCGTCACGGGAAAAATTATTTTTGGCGCGCGAAACCAGGGTGCATCCGGGGCGTGATGAAAAGATTCTGACATCCTGGAATGGTCTGATGATCAAAGGCATGGCCGTGGCGGGTCGACGCTTGGACCGACAGGACTTCATTGCCTCCTCTGAACAGGCGTTGGCCTTCGTGCGTGAAAATCTGTGGGTGAATGGCCGCCTGCTGGCCACCTGCAAAGATGGTAAAGCGCATCTCATGGCTTATCTGGATGACTACGCCTTTCTCGCTGATGGAGTGTTGGCTTTGTTGGAGGCGCGCTGGAATGACGAGGACCTGCAGCTGCTTGTCGATTTGCTGGATGTGTTGCTGGCACATTTTGCTGCGGAAGCTGGCGGCTTTTATTTCACTGCGGACGATCACGAAAAACTCATCCAACGCCCGCGACCGTGGATGGACGAGGCCACCCCTTCGGGTAATGGCATCGCCGCGCAGGTTTTTTTGCGGGCGGGCTATTTATTGGGTGAAAGTCGTTACCTGCAGGCGGCAGAAAAAACTCTGCGCGCTTCATGGTGCGATGTGCGCGGATTCCCCCATACACACAATGCCCTGTTAACCGCGGCGGAAGAATTTTTGTACCCGACACAAACCGTCGTGCTGCGTGGTGCAGGAGAGAGTGCGGCAGATAGTGCGTCGGGTGAATTGGTGCAATGGATGACAATACTGAATAAACAATATGTGCCACGCCGTTTGCAGGTCGCTATTCCCAGTGATGCTCCGCGATTGCCCGGCGCGCTGGCTGGTTATGCGGCCCCCGAGTCTGGCGTACTTGCCTATCAGTGCGCAGAGGGTCGTTGCCTGCCGCCGGTTTCCGAACTGCAGGGGCTAGGAGTCTGTCGGGTTTAACATTGTTTGGCTGCAAACCCCTGGATGACGATTAACTCCGCTTATCCCTTTCGTCAAATAGCCGGGCTATTCTCCTCAGGCAGAAAAACTGATTTAAACCGCCACCAGTCATTTTCGCTTCAAACGGTTAAGCCCGGCAGACTCCTAGAGCAAAGATAAAAGGGAAAAGCCCACTACTTTCCTCTTTTCCCTGTCGTCTTACGGCACCACATAATGTTGCTGGGTCATCCAGTCGGCGCCGCACTCGAGTCTCTCGAACCAGTCAAGAAACTTGCCGATCATTTCCTTGCCCTGAAAAGGTCGACCGTGTTGCGGTACAATCATTTCCACATCCAGCCCGCGGATCATAGTTACCCACAGCCGGCAAACTTTATTGGAGACCATATAGCGTTGGTGAAACCCCTGCATCTTGAAAATATGCTTGTCGAAATTTTGCACGGGTCGTTCTGGATGTTCATCCACCAGAGAAGCACCCACGTCGCCGGAAAATAGAATCTTGCTAATCGGATCGTAGAAATGAAAGTTACCCACCGAGTGTAAAAAATGTGCAGGTATGGCCTTGATCACCGAATGCCCCATGGGGATGTTCATGCCGTGGTCGGGAATGGAGATCATGCGACCCTCAGCCTTTTCTTTCATGTAGCCGGGCACCAGGTGCGGCACGAAACGCTCCCAGAGTTTGGAGACCACAATCTTGGCTTCGCTATACAGCAACCATTTGTCCAGAGATGAAACGATATCCGGGTCCTGGTGAGTGGCAAGGATGTAGTCGATATCTTTCACTTTGACATATTTAGTAATCGCCATGCTCAAGGGCATATACGTCAGGTCACCGCCGGGGTCGAAAATGGCGGAGTGGCCTTCCTGAATAATGGCCATTTGGTTGGACTGGATGCCCTCGCCTTTGACCAGGTCGGTAAAGGTCAGCACCATGTGCTCGTCATTTTGAAACAGAATATTGGCTTGCACGGGACGCGTGACTCCTAGGCTGGCAGGCGCACACGCTGTTTATATCTTGGAGGCAGGCTTAGTGTGCCTTCCAATCAACCAGCGTGGTTGACCCACATGATTTGGGAGGCGGGAGTATAAAGGCTGATTCGAGCTAAAACCAGACAAATAATGTGGAGAAGTCGAGCGGCTGGCTGGGCTAAATTGAGGGGTGACGTGCAGGAGCGTTAGTTAACCGCCGCCAGCGAAACCTCTGCGACGCGATTGCGTCCCAGCCGTTTAGCTTCGTACATGGCGTCATCCACGCGGCGTAGGACTTCTTCGATGCCGCTACACTCGGCACTGATATCACAGGACACCAGGCCGATGCTCACCGTGGTGTGCAGATCTTTACCGTTGTAAGTAAATTGATGGTCGTTGATGGCTTCGCGCAACTGGCCGGCGCGAATACGCCCGGTATCGAGATCTGCGCGGAGTAACACCACAAACTCATCACCGGCGTAACGCGCGGCAATGTCAGTGTTGCGCAGGCTTTGCTGCAAGATGCCGCCAATTTGCATAAGCACGGCATCACCTGCGGGATGCCCATGTGCGTCATTGATGTTTTTAAAATAATCAATATCCAGCAGTAACAAGCACACCGATTGGCTGTCGCCCTGTCGACGGGAAGCCAGTTGCGTCATGGTGTCCTCAAAGTGTCGTCGATTGGATAACTGCGTGAGGTGATCCACCTTGGCAAGGGTCTCAAGTTTGCTGTTGGCTTCACGTAGCTCGGCGGTAGCTTCTTCAACCCGGTGCTGTAGTGACTGATTGAGTGCATCGAGTTCTTCACGAGAGGTGATGAGGTTTTTAACCGCACCACCGAAGGCCTTGCCCAGTTGTTGAATTTCGCGAGGTGCCGAGCGTGGGGTGTGGGGTAAACGGTATTCGTAATTTTTTTCCTGCAGGCTGCGCCCGGCCTTTGAGAGTTGATTGATGGGGCGGGTAATCCAAGCTGCGAGTGAAAAGCCAACGGCAAGTGCAATGCCCAGCCCCGTCAGTGCCCAGATCAATTCATCGCGCAGTAAGCTGTCCACTTGTGCACGAACTTCTTTCTTGGGCTGCGGTACCATGATGCCCCAACCATATTTAGGTACAGCAGTGAAACCGGCCACCATGTCTTCTTTTTTAAAGGGCGAATAAAATTCGGTGACGCCGGTTTTGCCGTGCATCATATCTTGCACGATATTCAGTTTTGACAGGTCTTTGATATAGCTGTGCATCCACTCGGGATTGGGATGAGCAACCACATGGCCGAGCTGATCAACGATGGCGGAATGACCATGCTCACCAAAGTGAATGTTGGCGCGCATCTTTTCAATGACGTCGATCTTGAGTTCACCCACTAGTAATTGGGTGGGGTGGCCGGCGTCGTTGGCATTCACAGGCAGGGCGATCAGTACGGTGGTTTTTCCGCTGAGTGGGTTGAGTACCGCCGGGCTTAACTGAATTTTGTCGGCGCGAAAGGCGCGATCTAAAAAGTTGCTGTCTGGCAAATCCAAGTTAGGTGTTTGTTGGGTGTCGATCAGGTAATCGCTGGCAACGTTGATGATGTGATGTTGCGCGTCCAGTAAAAACATTGCACGGAAACGATTGAGCTGAGTGAGGCCTTGCTCTAGTACAGCGGAGACCTGTGTTTTGCTGCGGGGTTTATTAAGTTGGGCGAGCCGCTCGGCGATGAGTGACAGCGCAATGCGGCGGTCATCAATATAACTGGCAATGGGGGCGGCAAGATTTTTGGCCAGGGATTGGTGTTTTTCCTGCACCTCACGCCAGGCATTCTCCCAGGCGGCGTCGTAGACTTTGTAACCGAGGATGCTGATGGGTACCAGCGACACGACGACAAAACTCAGCACCAGCAGGGCGTTGATGGAGAGCCCGCGAGGGGCCGTCGAATTGGTTGTCTGTGATTTCATCTCTGGCGTACAGCCCACTCCATGTATTTGCCAACGAGGGATAATGCCTCAGCTTCGGGATAAGGTATAGCTACAAGGGATGAGTTATATTACCCGAATGTGTCAAATACCCGTCACAACAGACTAGCCCTGCGAGTGTGTCGTTGGCAATTTTATTGAATTGATGGCCGCATAAGCCATCATTTTAGGGTTGTGTGGGCAGCCGATAGCGTTGTTCCCGGTGCAGCAGGTCGGGCAGCAGGATGTGGGCGAGGGCATCTTTGGCCAGTTCCGGGTTTAACGGGGCTGGTTGCAGCGTGTTGCCGTGCAGGGTGAATTGCCGTGCCTCCCGGCTGGGCAGGTGTACCACTAATTGGTCGCCGACCTGGTAGGCGTGGGTGGTGCCCTGCTGATAAATGGCGCGACCGGCGACGCCCGCAGGCATCTTCAGCAGGTTGTGACCCGGCATGGGATGGCGGGTGGTAATGCCCAGCAGCCCCAGCACCGTGGGCGCCAGATCGATCTGGCTGGCCAGGGTGTCGATACGTTGCGGGGCTAGCCCCGGCGCGATGATCAGCGCGGGAATGTGAAACTTGGCGGGATCGATGAGCCCCGGGGAATGGGTGTTGACGCTGTGATCGGCGACGAAGAGGAACACGGTGTTGGCGAAGTAGTCTTCCTTGCGAGCCTGCTCAAAAAACTTGCCCAGCGCATAGTCGGCGTATTGGGCGCTGTTGTTGTGAGTGGCGGCAGGCTGTTCGTAAAGTGGATAGTCGCCCACGGGGAATGCAAAGGGCTCGTGATTAGAGAGGGTCAGCACCAGGCTGGCGAAGGGTTTATCGCCGTAGCTGCGAAACAATTGGTTGGCGGCGCGGAAGGTGTCTTCGTCGGATACGCCCCAGTGGTTGCGAAAATGGGCATTCTGGATATCGCTTTGCTCGATGATTCGGTCAATGCCGTTGTACACAAAGAAGTGGCGCATGTTGTCGAAATTACTATCGCCCCCGTAGACAAAACTAGTGTTGTAATTGAATTGTTTGAGCAGCCCGGACAGGGTGAAGAAGTTGGACTGTGCCAGACGTAGTTTGATGGCGCTGGTCATGGGCAGGGGCAACGCGCCGGTGAGCACCGCCGAGACGCCGCGATTGGTGCGCGTGCCGATGGCCTTGAGGTTGGTGAACAGCACGCCGTCGCGACTCAGGGCTTCAAGATTTGGCGAGACGGGGATGCCGTCCAGGCTGCCGACGTATCGTGCACCAAAACTTTCACTGAGAATGATCACCAGGTTGCGTGGTTTATCCACCGCGACGGTGGGCAGTTGCAGATGGGCGGTGGGCAATTCCGGGTCATCAAAGGCGGCATCCGGCAAGCCCATGTCCTTGCGTACGCGGGCGATGATTTCTGCGCGTGGCAGCTCGCCGTAGCGGCTCACGGGAAAGGTCTGTTGATTAAAAAACTTGTAACTATAATAGGTCACCGCATAACTGGAATTCATGGCCAGTTCGTTGACGGTTTGGTCATCGGAAAAGGCAGCGGTGCCCAGGTTGCCCGGACTGTCGCTGATCGAAGAGCGCATGCCCAATGCGAGCACAAGCACTGCAACAGGCAGGGCGATGAGTCGTCGTGAATAGCGCCAGGGTTTTGCCTCTCGCATTAGTGACAGGGTAAAGCGGCCGGTGAGCCAGGCGGCGGCGAGTGTCACAAGAATGCCGATGACGAGATCCAGCTTGTAACCGGCCAGCAAAATGCCCAGCACTTCGTTGGGAGTGTCGAGATATTCCACGGCCAGTTGATTGGGTCGTGCACCGTATTGCGCCATAAACGGATAAGTCGCGATTTCCACGAAGACCATCATGCCGCCGAGCAGGCCGAACAGTGTGGCGGCGATGGGTTGCCAGAAGCGGCTGCCGATATTTGGTAAAGCCAGCAGTAACAACGTGGGCACAAGCACGGCTGCGGAAAGGATCATCGAGTCCATGCGCAGTCCAACGAGAAATAGCCACAACGCCCCTGCGGTGTGAGCCACATCCGCAGAGTGCCAGAGACTGAGTAGCAGGCGGCTAACCGTGAATAACGTGAAATAGAGGGTGAGAAAACCCGCCGTCGGTGCCAGGCTGCCGAAGCTCAGTAAACGGCCACGAATGCGGGCAAGCCCTCGACCAAAAACAGACGACACTAGATTGCGCGCCCAAAGGCCTCTTGAAAGCGGGCATCAAAGGCATGGCGGGTGAAGCTGTGATTCTGTGTGCCATGTTGTTCGATTTTTATTGCACCCATCAGCGAAGCAATGCGCCCGGTAGTATCCCAATCCATTTCGTGCATTAGTCCATAAAGCAGGCCGGCGCGATAGGCGTCACCGCAACCGGTGGGATCATGTAACTGATTGGGCGTGGCGACGGGGATTTCCAGGCGATGTTCACTGGTGTAAATATGTGAGCCTTCACCACCGCGGGTGATGATCAGCGCGTCCACCATCTCGGCGATTTCGTGGGGTGACTTGCCGGTGCGTTCCTCGAACAGTTGTGCCTCGTAATCATTGAGCGTAATCCAGGTGGCTTGTTCGGCGAAACGCATCAGATCCGCACCGTCAAACATGGGCATGCCCTGGCCGGGATCAAAAATGAACGGGATGTTGGCCTCGGCAAATTGTTGCGCGTGTTGAACCATGCCATCGCGACCATCGGGGGAAACAATACCGATGCTGACACCGGTCGCATCGTTTACGTTGTTTTCGTGGGAGAGGCTCATGGCGCCGGGATGGAAGGCGGTAATCTGGTTGTCGTCCTGATCGGTGGTGATAAAGGCCTGGCCGGTAAAGGTGCTGTCATAGACCTTGACGTGGGTGCGCGCAATGCTACAGCTATCCATCCAGTTGGAATAGAGATCAAAGTCTCTACCCACGGTGGCCATGGGTAAAGGGTCACCGCCGAGCAACTTGAGATTGTAGGCAATGTTGCCAGCGCAGCCGCCGTACTCGCGACGCATCTCAGGCACCAGAAACGACACGTTCAGCATGTGCGTTTTGTCCGGCAGAATGTGATGTTTGAATTTGTCCGGAAACACCATGATGGTGTCGTAGGCATAAGAGCCACAAATTAGTGCAGACATGTTTTTTCCTTTTTGCGGTTGTTCAAAGCAGGGCGTGGTTTGCAGGTGGTAGTAAAGAGGGAAGTAACATCAACAACCAAATGACAATGACATTTAATAGCGCGACGAACACGGCGGCAGAGCCGATATCTTTGGCGCGAGCGGAGAGGTCGTGTTGTTCGCCGCCAAAGCGATCTACTGCGGCTTCAATGGCAGAGTTGACCAATTCAACAATGAGTACCAGCAACACACAGCCAATAAGTAGCGCACGTTCAATGCCGCTGTGCCCCAGCCATAAACCCGCCGGGATTAAAATGAGCGACAGAGCCAGCTCCTGTCGAAACGCGGCCTCGTGAATGAACGCGGCCTTCAGTCCGGCCCAGGAATAACCGGCGGCCTTGATGATGCGCGTTAATCCTGTGTTGCCGGGTTTGCTCATGGTTATTCTGCGGCGCCCCGGTAACGTAAATCGAGTTCACGCGCGGCCTTGACGTCGTCCAGGCGGCGCATGGGCAAAGTGTACGGTGCGCCTTTCAAGGTGTTGGCATCCGCTTCGGCTTCTTTTTGAATGGCGGCCATGGCATCCACAAAGGCGTCCAGGGTTTCCTTGGATTCCGATTCCGTGGGCTCAATAAGCAGGCATTCCGGGACGATCATCGGGAAGTAAGTGGTGGGCGCATGGAAACCATAATCCAGCAAGCGTTTAGCAAAGTCCATGGCGGTGACGCCTTGTTCCTTGGCTTGGCGTTTGAGGGTCAGAATAAATTCGTGGGTGGCGCGTCGTTGCGGCAGGGCCATGTCGAATCCAACCTGACTGAGTTTGGCCATTAAGTAGTTGGCGTTAAGTGTGGCGTAGTCGGCGACGCGGATCATCCCTTCGCGCCCCAGCAACAGGGCGTAAATATAGGCGCGTAACAACACGCCGGCATTGCCCATGTAAGTGGAAAGACGGCCGATGCTTTGCGGCAGGTCTTTCTCGGTTAACCAGAAATAGCCGCTCTCTTTTTTGCCGACGACAGGAATGGGCATAAAGGGTTTCAGGCGTTCACTTACCCCCACCGGTCCAGCACCCGGCCCGCCCCCGCCGTGCGGAGTGGAAAAGGTTTTGTGCAGGTTCATGTGGATCACATCGAAGCCCATGTCGCCGGGTTTGACCTTGCCGAGAATCGCATTGAGGTTGGCGCCATCGTAATACAATAGGCCGCCAGCTTTGTGAACGATCTCGGCGATGTCTTTGATGCGCCGATCAAACACGCCGAGCGTTGACGGGTTGGTCAGCATGATGCCAGCGGTTTGTGGGCCGACCACAGCCTTGAGTGCGTCCACATCCACATCGCCATTGGCGTCGGTGGGAATCTCTCTGGCGACATAACCACACATAGTGGCCGAGGCAGGATTAGTGCCGTGGGCGGCATCGGGCACCAGGATTTCGGTGCGTGCGGTGTCATTGTTGGCGTCGTGATAGGCGCGGATCATCGCGACACCGGCAAACTCGCCCTGGGCGCCCGCCATGGGCGTGAGTGATACGGCGGTCATGCCAGTGACGTCTTTAAGGATTTCCTGCAGATCCCACATACAACTCAAATAACCCTGGCCGTGCCGTTCGGACGACAACGGATGACGATTCAAAAAGCCCGGCAGCATGGCCAGTGTGTTACAGGCACGCGGGTTGTGTTTCATGGTGCAGGAACCCAGCGGATAAAAATGCGTGTCGATGGAAAAGTTTTTTTGAGACAGGCGGGTGTAATGGCGCACCGCATCCATTTCCGATACCTCTGGCAGACGCAGCGGCGTTTTGCGCAACAGGGCATCAGGAATAGCGCTTACTGTAGCGGCGTTGCGTTGGGTGTGGGCGGTATTTACCCGGCCAGGTTGAGAATGTTCAAAGATGAGGGGGTTGGCTGTCGTTGTTTTGTGCATGTGTGTCATCTACCCGGAAGTAAAAGTGGTTTAATCCCTGCGGGTCTAATTCCCCGCAGCTTGTTGCGAATATTGTCATCCCGGCGTAGGCCGGAATCTGGAGATTGAAGCCCCTGGACACTGGCCTTCGCCAGCGTGACGTTGATGATGTTAATGCTCCGCAACGTGCTGCGGAGGCGTTTATTTCAGTATTTCCCGCAGTGCCTCGGCGTATTGTTCAAGATCATCCTCGGCCTTGGTTTCCGTCGCGCACACCAAAATGGCATTGCCCAGTTCTGGATAATCTTGCGATAAGTCAAAGCCGCCCAGCACGCCTCGCTTATCCAACGCGTCGAGTATTTCATCGGCAGGTTTAGGCAGGCGCAAGGCCGCTTCATGAAAACAGGGGCGATCAAAGATTTTTTCGACGCTCTCAATGGCGCAAAGCTTTTCAATTAACTGTTGTGTGTTGGCATGGCTGTGCGCGGCTGTTTGACGAAGTCCTTCCTGACCGACTAACGCTAAATAGATAGTTGCAGCAGTGGTTAATAGTCCCTGATTGGTACAAATGTTTGAGGTGGCTTTGGAGCGACGGATGTGTTGTTCGCGAGCCTGCAGGGTCAGCACGTAACCGGTTTTGCCTTCCAGGTCGGTAGTCCGTCCAATAATTCGCCCTGGCATCTGCCGCACGTGTTTTTGCGCGCAACACATAAAACCAAAATAGGGGCCGCCGGATGAAAGAGGTGCGCCCAAAGGTTGGCCTTCACCGCAAGCGATGTCAGCGCCGCTACCGCTGCCCCATTCTCCGGGTGGTGTGATCAATGCCATCGCCGTGGGATTAACGACACCGATCACCAGCGCGCCGTGTTGCTGTGCCCAGTCGGTGAGTGCATCGACATCTTCCAGTGTGCCAAAGAAGTTAGGTTGGGGAATCACCAATGCGGTGATGTCGCCGGGCTCAGTTGGCAGGCTAGCCGGATCGATATGTCCACCCTGCATATCGAAGTCCACTAATTCCAGTTGGATGCCCTGGTGGTGGACGATGGTGTTGACTACGCTGCGGTAAATAGGGTGCACAGTGGAGGGCATCAAAATGCGCTTGCTTTTGGATTTACGGTTGGCGCGTACGGCCATCAACACGGCTTCGGCAAGTGCCGAGGCACCGTCATACAAAGAAGCGTTGGAAACATCCATGGCGGTGAGTTCGGCCATCATGGTTTGGAATTCGTACAGTAGTTGCAAGGTGCCCTGGCTGGCCTCGGCCTGGTAGGGTGTGTAGGCCGTATAAAATTCACCGCGGGTGGTCAGTTCCCACACGGCGGCGGGGATGTGATGTTCGTAAGCACCGGCGCCGAGAAACGACAATGGCTGTATGTCTTGCGAAGCGCGACCGTGCAGCAGGCGGGCGACCGCCATTTCATTTCTACCGGCAGGTACTTCATTCAGAGATTGAGCGCGAAGCTCGGCGGGGATTTCATCGAACAGGTCTTCGATGGTTTCCGTGCCAATGGCATCGAGCATGGCGCGGGTGTCGTCTTCGGTATGGGGAATGAACGGCATAGCAGTATCTACTTAAAGTTAGTGGTTTGATCGAAGTCATAGGGTGCGCATTGCCCACCGTAATATTTTGTTTGATGCGCTCTATGGTGAGCTTTGCCCGCTTTACATAAAAATGTATGTGCAGAGCTGTGCTTAATGTTCTTCTTCGGCGATCAATTCACCATAGGCTTCGGCATCCATCAGCTCGTCCACCTCGCCAGCATCTTCAGGCTGCATTTTGAACATCCAGCCGCTGTCGTAGGAATCCTGATTCACGGTCTCTGGCGCGTCGGCCAGCTCTTCGTTGACGGCAGTGACTTCGCCAGTGATGGGGCTGTACACATCGGAGGCGGCCTTTACTGATTCCACCACGGCGCATTCATCACCTGCGGTGTAATTCGCTTCGGTTTCGGGTAGCTCGATAAACACCATGTCGCCCAGCAATTCCTGTGCGTGGTCGGTGACGCCCACGGTGATGCTGCCGTCGGCTTCGGTGCGCACCCATTCGTGGCTTTTGGTGTATTTCAATTCGTTTGGCACGTTGCTCATGGCTGTCTCCTTTAGTACTTTAAATAGCGCTTTAATTTTTTGTTGTGTGAATAGTGTGTCACGAGTGCTCAATCAAACAGGCTTTTGCCGTTGCGGGCAAAGGGG
The DNA here is from genome assembly GCA_964645165.1 of uncultured Ectothiorhodospiraceae bacterium. Classification (GTDB taxonomy): domain Bacteria; phylum Pseudomonadota; class Gammaproteobacteria; order SZUA-152; family SZUA-152; genus SZUA-152. Next base: position 8,620 of record CAZXZI010000035.1, on the reverse strand, counting down.
TATTTTACGATGCGCGCGGCCAGTTGTTTACCGCGGATTTCCACGGTGCAGCGTTCGGTGGCGGCGGCAGGCACGCGCGCCAGGGCGATGGATTTGCCCAGTGTGGGCGAAAAGCTGCCGCTGGTGGTTTCGCCTTCGCCGAACTCGGTGACCACCTTTTGGTGGGCACGCAATACGCCGCGGTCTTCGAGGATCAGACCGACGAGTTTGTTCGCGGGGCCATCGGCCTTTTGTTTTTCCAGTGCGCTGCGGCCGATGAAGTCACGCTCTGCGGGCTCAAAGGCGACGGTCCAGCTGAGACCGGCTTCCAGTGGGCTGATGTCTTCGTTCATGTCCTGGCCGTACAGATTCATGCCGGCTTCCAGACGCAGGGTATCGCGGGCGCCGAGGCCGATGGGTTTGATGCCGGCGGCGAGCAGGGCGTCCCAGGTGGCGCCGGCCTGTGTGGCGGGCAGCATGATTTCGTAACCGTCTTCGCCCGTGTAGCCGGTGCGGCCAACAAATAGTTCGCCTTTCGTTGCGCCGCAGTCGGCGGCAAAAAAGGGTTTGAGGTCGCGGGCGGCATCGATGCTCGTGCCCAGTGCTGCGTGGGCCTTGTCGCGGGCGTTGGGGCCCTGCACGGCGATCATCGCCAGGTCATCGCGCTCGCGGATTTCCACGCCGGTGCCTTTTGCTTGTTGGCTGATCCAGGCCAGGTCTTTGTCACGGGTGGCGGCGTTGACCACCATGCGGTACCAGTTATCGTCCATACCTCCTTGCATAAAGTACACAATGAGGTCATCGATTACTCCGCCGGCCTCATTGAGCAGACAGGAATACAGAGCCTTGCCAGGAGTCTGGATGCGCGCCACGTCGTTGGCCAACAGATGGCGCAGAAAATCGGTGACCTTGGCGCCGGTGATATCCAGCACCACCATGTGGGAGACATCGAACATGCCGGCATCGTTGCGCACCTGATGGTGTTCTTTCAACTGCGAGCCGTAGTGAATGGGCATTTCCCAGCCGGCGAAATCGACGATTTTGGCGCCAGCGGCTAGGTGCTGGTCGTAGAGCGGTGTGCGCTGGGGTGTGATTTGGGGTGAGGATTGCGGAGAAGATGACATGATTGTTGGCCTCTGGTGTTGAGTACGGTTTATTCAAAAAAGCAGCAGATACACAAAATGCACTACTACCCCTCTGTCCGTGGTGCCTGAGAGCTTTAGCCCCTTCGGCGGACTGAAACCTGTGGGTTCAGTCTCTCTCCAGAGTCAACGATCGTCTGTCTGCGGTCCGGTTGCCTGAGCGATTCCGGGCGGTTGCGCCTTCGGCGGTGGTTTTTGCTCTGACGATTATGTCAGTGCGCCACTCTCTCCCGCAGCGATATTGCGTTGAAGTGCGAATTATACGGGTAGCGGACGGCTAAAAGCACGAAAAATAAGCAGAAGATTAATTAGTTTTTGTGGGGTTGCGTGGAACAAATGTCGGTTTCTCGGCGTTCATCGTGATAAGTGCGTAAAAATACCGATGGTGCGCCGGAAGCTTTTGGCTTAAGTGCGCACCGGTTGCGCCCGATGAGGCTACTAGAATCGATACCGCGAAACCCGTTAGCGGTGGGATTGTGATGGGATTCTCAGCAATAAGCCCTATTCGGTAGTATTAATAATGTTGGGAACGTATTTGGCGGCCATGCGTGGTGCGGGTCAAGCTGGTTAACTTGAAGGTGGCGGTATGTTTTTGGGTGGCAATACATTGAAAATAAAAGCATTATTTTTACTGCGCGCGTTGTGCTTGAGCGTGCTCGTGGTGCTTCTGACCAGTTGCGCACAAGGCCAGGATCAAACTATTCCCGATTTTGCCATTGCCTATGTGAAGCGCCCCGTCCCCACAATGGTAGATCCAGACACTAATGAAACAATCCCTGTGGATCCCGACGTGCGCGAGGCCACGAATTTCAACCCGGGGGGCGACGTGTACCTGCGCGAACGCGCTTCTACAAACGCTGATGAAAAAAATATCACTCTGTGTATTACGGATCCCGATCCCGACCCTAATAACCTAGGTGTTACTGACGGTATCGGTACGGGTGACGTGCGTGATCTAGAGACCAATTATGACGGCACCAAACTGATTTTTTCCCTGCGTATCGAAGATACAACCAATGGCAATAATACGCCGAAATGGAATATCTACGAATACGATTCCGAAGTGGGGGGCTGCCCAACACAGGTGATGCCTATAACCACTTTTGATGCCGACAAGGGCGACGATGTTGCGCCGCACTATTTGCCGGATGGCCGCATTGTGTATAGCTCCAATGCGGCGGTGAGTACGCGGGAATCTCTGCTTAATGAAGGCAAAAGCCAGTTCTCTCCTTTTGATGAAGATCTGGGTGAGCCCGCCGTGACCTTGCACGTGATGAATGCCGACGGCAGCAACATCAAGCAAATCTCCTTTAATCAAAGCCATGACCTGGATGCCAGCGTGCTGAGCTCCGGCGAGATCGTATTTTCGCGCTGGGACGGCGCTGGCCCCCGCAGCGCTATCCGCCTGTACACTATTCATCCTGATGGTACCGAGCTCAAAGCACTTTACGGCCTACATGATGCCAACGTGGGCACCGGCGGCAGCACGGTACAGTTTATGGATCCACGCGAACTGAGCAATGGTCGCGTGCTGGCCATGCTCAAACCCTTCAACGGTTCGGCCGGCGGTGGTGCGCCAGTGGAAATTGATGCGGCGGAGTATTCCGATATCAATCAACCCACGGTGCCCAATCTTGGCATCCTTAGTGGCTCGGGTCAGGTGCTAGCGATCAATCAGGATGTACGTACCGATGGCAGTATTTCACCTGCTGGGCGTTATCGTTCTGTTTACCCGCTGGGTGATGGCAGTAATCGCGCGTTAGTAAGCTGGTCGCAGTGTCGGCTTCAGCCCACGGATCCTGCTACCGGTTTGCGTGACCCACTACAGGCGCCCACGGGTTGCCCGGATACCATTCCTGTGGGTACGGTGGAAGCTTTCCCACTTTACGGCATTTATGTATTCGACTTTGCGCAGGGCACCCAGTTGCCCGTGGTGGTTCCGGAAGAGGGCACTGTGGTTGATGAGCCGGTAGTGCTGGCACCGCGCCCACGCCCAACGGTGTTAATCGATAAAGTCCCGGGTCTGGGATTGGATAAGGCGCTGGCAGAAGATGAATTTGTGGGAATCCTGCACATCCGTAGCGTTTACGATTTTGACGGAAACTTTAATGCGCTGGGTGGCACCAATGGTATGGGCGCGATCACTTCGCTGGCTGAAATGGCCGACCCCACAATGACCGACGGCGACCAACGCCCTGCGCGTTATTTGCGCATTGTTAAAGGTACAGCGATTCCAGATCCGCGAGATCCCGCCACTGAATTTGATACGGGTATCGCCTTTGGTGCCGGCGGTCGACGAGGCGGCATGCGTGAAATTATCGGCTACGCACCCATTGAACCCGATGGCTCGGTAATGACCAAAGTGCCTGCCAATGTGCCATTGGCTTTCGATGTTGTGGACAAAACCGGCCGGCGTATTGGTGCGCGACATCTCAACTGGATACAGGTGCGTGCTGGAGAAACCCTGGAATGCAACGGTTGTCATACGCACACCACCACGGCACCGGCCTTGCCGATACCCCATGGTTACAGTGATGCGCCTACCGCTCTAAACGGCGGAGCGCCGACGGGCCCCTATGATTTTACCGGCACCAAGTTAAATAACTTCACCGCGAAAATGGGTGAAACCATGGCAGAGGCGCGCATTCGGGTAAGCTGCACCAATGCCAGTAGCGTGTTTCTGACAACACAGATTGCCTGTCCGGAACTCAGTCCCAATGTCAGCCCGGTATTTTTTGATCAATGGGCGGATGACGCCATGAAGGTCGCTAGCGATCTTAGTCTGCGTTACGACCAGCTGGATCCGGCGATGGCTGCTGGCATTCCGGCATCTGCAGGCTGTGTGACGACGTGGGACTTCACCTGCCGCACTATTGTTAATTATGAAACCAGTATTGAACCCTTGTGGAGTTTGCCGCGCACCGATACCGCCACAGGTACTTTGGATTACACCTGTACGGTTTGTCACAACAACCAGGATGCTGCCAGTGCGGCTATGGTGCCCGCGGGGCAATTAGATCTCAGTTCAGGTTTACGCCAGGACAACCCAGATCGCTTCAAGTCTTACCAGGATTTATTAATACAGGATGATGTTCAGTGGCAGCTAGTTGGCACTGCGTTAGCGCCGGTTACCCAGGATATCCAACTAGTGGTGAACGGAGTTCCGCAATTTCAAACTATGGTTGACCCGATGACCGGGCTAACCGTGTTTGTGTTGGATGCGATGGGGAATAAAATTCCAATTATGGTTACCGTTAATGTGCCCGCTGCAGAGCCACCCTCAATGAGGGTTAATGGCGCACTGGCCAGCTCAAGATTTTTTGATCGCTTTACTGCGCCAGGAATGGGCACCGTTGAGCACGCAGGTTTGTTATCAGCTGCAGAGTTACGTTTATTGTACGAATGGTTAGATATCGGTGCGCAATATTTCAACAACACGTTCGATGCGCCTCCGCCATAATCAGTAAAAAGAGAAAAGCATTTATCGGTGCGCTGGCTGGATTGCCTGTGAATCGGTAAACTGCATTTCGCAAAACGACTGATGGTAGGGGGTTTTGTCGTTTTATGATTCTATAAATTCTGCCGAACCTGCACCTGCCAGTTTCGACTCCCCTGAGTGTTAATTTGCCAATGTTATCCGGGCTCGTGACCACCATCACAGGCTGGAAGACTAATATGGCTTATGAAGAAAATAACAATAAAGATATCGAGCACTTAGCCGTTGGTTTAATAGTGAAAATCGCCGTGAACATAAACGACCTCCCAAGTGTCTGTATTTTCTGTGCATCAACAAAAGGGGCATAGGGTCATGCGTGTGGGTGTGTTTATGCTGCTGCTGTTGGCGGCAACATGGGTAAGTGCTGACGAGGATGTCTATCCCGAAGTTAAAGTAGCCGATCCATATATTGAAATGCATACCGGGCCCGGAGCCGGTTATCCGATTTTTAATGTCGTGGATCGTGGTGATTACGTTGAAGTGATCAAGCGCAAAACGGACTGGTTTAAAGTACGCACCGCCATGGGAAAGTTGGGTTGGGTGAGCCGCCAGCAAATGGAAAACACGCTGACACCCACGGGTGAGCCAACCGAGTTTGCCGATGCGGGTTTGGGCGACTTTACCAAACGTCGCTGGGAAATCGGTTTGGTGGGCGGCACATTTAATGGCGCACCAGCGATGACGATTTACGGTGCCTATGCGTTGAGCGCTAACTTGTCGGCAGAGCTGTCGGTATCGCAAGTGACGGGTGATTTTTTTAGTAGTGACCTGGTGAATGTGCATTTACTTTCGCAGCCGTTTTCAAAATGGCGTTATTCACCTTTTTTCACCTTGGGCCTTGGTCAGATTACTACCAGCCCCAGTGTTACCCTGATTCAAGTACAAGATAGTCAGGATTTAATTGCCCATGTGGGTGTTGGTATCAAAATGTATCTTACCCGGCGATTTATTTTGCGCGCCGAATATAAAAACTACGTCGAGTTTTCCAGCGACGATAACAATGAGGAATTTGAGGAATGGAAGGCAGGCTTCGCATTCTTTTTCTAAGGAATCTTTTGCCCGGCATGTGCATGCTGCTAGTGAGCAGCATGGCATGGTCTGCAGATGCAACAGCCACTAAAGATGGCAATGCTACGCAACAGCAAGTGATTCAGCCGCAAATTAAACGGCGCACGATTGATATCGATAAAATAGATACCGAAGATTTTGAGATCGGTGTTTATTCAGGGCTGCTGAGCACCGAAGACTTCGGTACTAATTTGGTGATTGGCGTACGAGCAGCCTATCACGTCACTGAAGGTGTCTTTTTCGAAGCGGCCTACGCCAAGTCGGACACCAGCGAAACCAGTTATGAGCGCTTGAGTGGCGGTGCGCCACTGCTGTCAGCAGATCAGCGCGCACTGACTTATTACAATGCATCGATTGGTTATAACTTGCTTCCAGGTGAAGCCTTCCTGGGGCGAAACTGGGCATTTAATACGGCACTGTATGTTATCGGTGGCGTTGGTATCACAAGCTTTGCTGCTGACGATCGGTTTACTGTGAATTTCGGTGCTGGTTATCGGTTTTTAGCGACGGATTGGTTGGCGGTTCACCTTGATGTGCGCGACCACGTTTTTGATATTGATTTACTGGGTAAGGCTAAAACGGCGCACAACCTGGAGATGACGGGTGGCGTCACCGTGTTTTTCTAAGATTATCGAGCAGGCTTTGTATTTTGCTAATTGCAGAGAGGTAAATGTTATGGGCATGTTTAAGAACAGTGTGAAGAAAGTCATAGTCATGTTAGCGGCAGGGATGCTGTTTGCCGCTAACGTACAGGCCGAAGTGCTTGAAGGCCCTGCCCCTGATTTCACTTTAAAGTCTCGCAGTGGCGAAAATATTAAACTCAGTGAAATGCGTGGCGATGTGGTGATGATTAACTTTTGGGCATCGTGGTGCGCACCTTGCCGTCAGGAAATGCCGCTGCTCGAAGAAATGTATAAAAAATATAGTGATCTTGGTTTTGTGTTGTTAGGCGTGAATGTGGAGGAAGATTCCTCCAAGGCGGGCGAACTGTTGCGTGAGATCCCGGTGACTTTTCCTATTCTTTACGATAACACCAACAAGGTGACCAAAATGTACAAAGTGGTTGCCATGCCCAGCACCGTAATGGTGGATCGTGATGGCAACATGCGATACCTGCACCGCGGTTACCTGCCAGGCTACGAAGCGGAATACATAAAGCAGATCAAAGAGCTGATCAGAGAATAATGTCAGGCATGAAACTCTTCTTATCAGCATTGGTGTTTGCGATTTTGCTGGGCGGTTGCGGCATCCAGCCTTGGGTTAAACCGTATGAACGCGCGAACCTTGCGGATCCAATAATGAGTTTTAGCCGGGATCCAGTGGCCAGTGCCTATATTAGTCACGTGTATGAAGCGCGCGAGGGTGCGCGTGGAGCAGAAGGTGGTTCAGGTGGTGGCTGTGGTTGTAACTAAGCTCACAGCGATAAAACAAAAACTTCCGGCAGTGAATTTTCGCTGGGGAGTGGTGTTAGCGGGCGCATTGGGTGTGTGTGTGCCCTTGATGGCGGCCGTACTGCCGGAAGATCGTGCCGATGCCATGTACCATTCTTATTCAGGCGGAGGCCTGGACGTCAATGGGCCGTCCATACTGGCAAGAAAATCAATTGGTAAACATACTTCGGTGTGGGGCAATTACTATGTTGACACTATAACCTCCGCGACTATTGACGTGGTGACGAGTGCCAGTCAATACACAGAAGAACGTACTGAAGAAACCTTGGGCGCGGATTATTTGCACGACAATACTACGATGAGCCTATCGTACACGAGCAGTATAGAAAATGACTTTGATGCTAAGTCGATGAATTTTAGTATTAGCCAGCTCATGTTTGGTGACTTGACGACGGTGACCCTGGGTTATGGGCGGGGCTGGGATACGATAACTGCAACGGGCTCTCCTCTGTTTGAAGAAAAGGCAATTCGCCAAAGCTACAAGTTGGGATTGTCTCAGGTGTTGACTAAGAATTTACTAATAGACTTAAGTTTTGAGACTATCACTGATGAGGGTTACCTCAATAACCCGTACCGATCAGTGCGTTACTCGGTCACGCCGACATCTTATGCTACTGAAGGTGAAGTGTATCCAAATACACATACCAGCCATGCACTAGCCTTACGGTCTTTGTATTATTTACCCTATCGGGCAGCGATACGCGCTGAAGTTCGAGGTTATACGGACACCTGGGATGTGAATGGCAGCATGGCAGAGATTGCCTATATTCATCCGAGCAAGAAAGGTTGGACCTTTGAAACAAATTATCGTGTTTACTCACAGAATAGTGCGAGCTTTTATAGCGATTTGTTCAATGGACCCAGTGAATTTGTTTTTCATGCGCGGGACAAAGAGTTGAGCACTTACTCAACGCAGAGCTTTGGTTTGGGTGCGACTTACGAGTTTAAGAAACATGGCTGGGGATTTATAGATAAGGGCAGCGCTAACCTGTTTTATACTCACATTCAGATAAACTACGATGATTTTCGTGATTTGCGTGTGTCGGTGGCTACTCCTGGAACAGAGCCTCTTTATAGTTTGTCGGCAAACGTAATGCGCATGTTTGTTTCGTTCTGGTATTAATGGTTGTTGCAGCAATACGCTAAAAATGAAATGAGAATAAAGATGAGAAAAATGAAAGTAATTTTTGTTTGGCTGGTGCTTACCATGTCGCCTATTCTGGCAATGGCGGAAGATAATGAGCCGCCCGCGAGCAACCCTTATGCGCGCCAGCCGACAGCTCTGGCACAAGGCCAGGCAACATCAACGCCGACGCCAAGCCAAACAACACCCGCACAAAGCAACCCGCAAGCCAGCGATAACCGCACCCTGGACGATAGGGTGCAGGGGCTAAAGAAGGAAGTGAAAGGCCTGAACAGGGATCTTTTTATCCTTGAAGAAGAGTTGTTGTTTCCTTCCAACACACAGGTCGCCATCTTTTTGT
>CAZXZI010000034.1:0-25605 GCA_964645165.1 uncultured Ectothiorhodospiraceae bacterium | reverse complement strand
AGTCAAAGCGGATTATCTGCAACCGCTGATTCATGCTGCGATTCTGCTGTCCCTGTTGCTGGTGCGCGCCTGGTATCAGCGCCAGGCACTGCCGGGTCGACGGCCAGCCCCGCAAACCTCCTGAAATTCCCCCTGTCACTGGCGCATCCCCAGCCCTTTTTCGTTATGATGGAGGGTAGAAATTAGGGGTGCTTGAATGAATATCGATTTTTTACAGAATGAATTTTGGCAGGGTGACGGGGTGTGGGTCACGCAGATTTTTGTGGTGGTGTTTATTGCCCTGCTGGCCGATTTTTTTCAGCGACGTCTCCTGCGGGGGCTAGCAAAGCGTTTTGCAAAAACCAACAATCACTGGGATGACGCCGTATTGGAAGCAATGCGTCGGCCACTGAGCCTGCTGATTTGGGTGACGGGCATCAGCCTGGCTGCGCAAATTGCCGCCGCGCAGGCAGGGGCGGAAATATTCTCCGTTGTGGAACCGGTGCGGGACGTGCTGGTGATCGTCGCGTTGACCTGGTTTCTGGTGCGTTTCATTCGACAGGCCCAAAAGAATATTATTGCCGCCGGTGACGCCAAGGGTGATCCGGTGGACATCACCACCCTGGATGCTATCACCAAGCTGTTGCGCCTGTCGGTGTTGATTACCGCGGGGCTGGTGGTGCTGCAAACCCTCGGCTTCAGTATCTCCGGGGTGCTGGCCTTCGGTGGCGTGGGCGGCATCGCCATGGGTTTTGCCGCCCGCGATTTGCTCGCCAACTTTTTTGGTGGCTTGATGATTTATCTCGACCGACCCTTTTCCGTGGGTGACTGGGTGCGCTCACCGGATCGTGAAATCGAAGGCACCGTTGAAAACATCGGCTGGCGATTGACGATCATTCGCACCTTCGACAAACGCCCGCTGTATGTGCCCAATTCTGTGTTTGCCAACATCGCCGTAGAGAACCCCTCGCGCATGACCAACCGGCGCATTCACGAAACCTTTGGCATTCGTTACGAAGATATCAATAAAATGGCCGCGATCACGGCCGACGTGGAAGCAATGCTAAAAGGCCATCCGGCCATCGACACAACACAAACTCTGATGGTGAATTTCATCTCCTGTTCGGCATCTTCCGTGGACTTCTTTGTTTACACGTTTACCAAAACCACCGTGTGGACAGATTTTCATGTGATCAAACAGGATGTGTTATTGAAAATTAATGATATCGTTGAACAACACGGCGCAGAAATGGCCTTCCCCACCTCCACCGTACATGTGCCGGATGGGGTGACCTTGAGCAATGCGCCGATGGTGGGTGTTGAACCGGGTTGATTACGGAAACAAATATTCGACAATCCGTCATCCCGGCGTCGGCCGGGATCCAGGATGTTTAAATAAGCCACTAGATTCCGGCCTACGCCGGAATGACGGTAATCAGTAATTACTTTGTAGATAAAGAACAAGAGAAAAACGAGAAAACTATGGCAGACAAACTACTCATCATCCTAATGAACACCGATCCCAGCAATCCATCGGAACTGGGCACGCCCTTCATGCAGGCCAGTGTCGCTGCTGCGATGGAATACAATGTGGAGGTTTTGCTCACCGGTCGTGCGGGTGATCTGGCCAATGTCGGTGTAGCTGAAAAAATCCATTTTACCGCCGACAGCAAAAAAACCGTTTATGATTTAATGCGCGATGCGGTGGAAGCCGGTGCCAAATTAAAAATCTGCACTTCAAATCTGGAGCTGTGGGGCGAAAATCTGATCCCGGAAATCGACGAGACCGTCGGCGCGGCTTACATTATTAGCGAAGCCATGGATGATGATACCGTGACCTTTACTTACTAACCTCAGTTATGTATTGAAGCACTGTGGACGTTACTCCAGAACATATCCAGCAAGTTCGTGCTGAGGCTGATTGTCTGCTGACCGCAAAGCAGGTCGAGGCCGCGCTAGACGAGATGGCAGAAAGAATCACCGCTCAACATCACGACAACAATCCTCTCGTGCTGTGCGTTATGAACGGCGGCCTGATTGTTACTGGTGAACTATTGTTGCGCCTCGACTTCCCATTAGAGCAGGATTACCTGCACGCCACCCGCTACCGGGGAAAAACGCAGGGTGGTGAACTGAAATGGCTGGCCGAACCACAGCATTCACTCAATGGCCGCCATGTGTTGGTGGTTGACGATATTCTGGATGAGGGTTACACGTTGGCAGCCATTGCAGAGCATTGCCAGCAGGGCGGCGCAGCTAGCGTGGAAACCGTGGCACTGGTAGAAAAATGCCACGACCGTAAACACGGCATCAAGGCTGACTACATCGGCTTAGAAGTAGAAGACCGCTACCTGTTTGGTTACGGCATGGATTACAAAGGTTATTTGCGTAATGCAGCGGGTATCTTTGCTGTAAAAGGAATGTGACAAAATAATGAATACATTAGCCATTATTGGAGGAACTGGACTTGATGCGTTAGGTATTTTGCAGGTTGATAAGCGTGAGGTTATTAGCACACCCTTTGGCGAACCCTCCGGGCCGATTACTCGTGGCAGTCTATTCGGACAAGACGTGCTGTTTTTGCCGCGCCACGGTTATGACCATCACTTGCCACCCCATCAGGTAAATTACCGCGCGAATCTTTGGGCGTTACGAGAAGCAGGTGCCGAAAATATATTGGCGGTGGCAGCAGTGGGCGGTATTTGCTCAGACCTGGAACCAGGGCGGCTGGTCATTCCGGATCAAATTATTGATTACACCTGGGGACGACCGAGCACCTTTTTCGAAGACAAGCCAGCACAGGTTACCCACATCGATTTTACCGAACCCTATTGTGACGCACTGCGCCAGCACCTCTTTAATGCAGCCTTTGCAGGCAATATTGATATCGTGGATGGTGGCACCTACGCCGCAACACAAGGTCCACGCTTGGAAACTGCTGCAGAGATTGAACGGCTGGAACGCGATGGTTGTCATCTGGTGGGGATGACTGGCATGCCGGAGGCGGCACTCGCTCGTGAACTGCAGTTGTGTTACGCCTGTTGTGCGGTAGTGGCCAACTGGGCAGCGGGCAAGGCCGAGGGCATTATCACCATGGCTGATATCGAAGAAAATCTAAAAGCCGGAATGCAGCAGGTCAGTGATTTGCTAAAGTCACTGATGTCATTGAGTAAGCCTGAGTAGAGAGAATATTTTTTAGGCAACATGTTCTTGGCCTTCAAAAGGTCAGTCGATCTGAATGCTAATTTACGGAGAGATAGTTATGTTTAACCAAAAAGTTAATCGACAATATCCATTAACTGGATTGCGTTCACCACTGTGCCTGGCAGCATTGCTTTTGATGCTGGGCGCACTTGGCGGCTGTGTTTCTACCTCCACCTATGATGAGGTTAAAAAGGAGCGTGATAGCCTGCTCAAAAAACAGGATGCGTTAGCCGGCAATTCAAAAATGTTGCGTAATAAAGTAGAAAGTTCTGAGGAGAAAGCATCTCGGCTAAAATCTGAGTTAGAAACCACGGCGGAGAAGGCATTACGTTTAAAGTCCGAGTTGGAAAACACGCAGACACAGTTGCTTGATACGAGCAAATCCTTGGAAAGGAAAAATACGGTATTAAAAAGAGCCAGCCAAATGCTCAATGAGAAAAACACTAGCCTGAAGGCAACCTCTGACGAGCTGGAGCGTCGACAGGCCGAGTTGCAGAAAACAGAAAGTCTGTTGGCCGAGAGTAATCAGAAATTACAGGCCACGGCTGATTATATGGAAAAGACGAATAAGCTTTATGATGACCTTGTCAGCGATTTGTCATCAGAATTAAAGTCTAACCAAATCAAAATAAAAGAAATGAAAAACGGGGTAACGGTCAACTTGTCGCAAGAAATCCTGTTTCCGTCCGGATCAGCGACATTAAGTAATTCGGGTATCAGCGTTATTAAAAAGGTGAGCGGCAGCCTGAAGAATATTCCCCATCAAATCATTGTGGCAGGGTTTACCGATAACGTTCCGATCAAGGGGGATCTTGCAAAAATATTCCCGACCAATTGGGAGCTTGCGGGAGCACGTGCGGCCAGTGTTGTGCGCCTGCTCGAAAAACAGGGTGTTGACAGTAATAAACTAACCGCCGTGTCATTTGGTGAAAATCAACCTGTCGCATCGAATGACAATTGGAAATTGCGGGCGCAAAATCGTCGGATCGAAATTCGGTTGCGTCCTGTGGAGTAAACCACTGCTAGGATTACGGCTAAGTTAAGAGGTTGGACGATTCAACGCAGGTGTTGAATCGTTTGTTTGGATGCGTTCCACCAATCATTTTCCCGGTGTCGACAAAATATTCAGCGGACTGGTTTGCTGAATTTCTTCCGCAGGTTCCGGTAATTCCACCGGGGTAATCACCACCACTAAACCCATGAACGGATTATCCAGATAATGAATTTCCGTAGAGCGCATGCGGCGTGATTCTTTAAGCCGGAAGCCGCGCATGGCTTGCCAGGTATCCAACTGATACGCGGGACCCTGGGGCTCATGCAGCGTGGCGTACGGACGGTCGTACCACAGATCTAAATCAGGAATGGGCACGGCTGTGTGTTGCGTCACCGGTTGGCGATAGATGAGGTCGCTGGCCAGATGCAGGTAGCGTTCCACGCTTAGAGTGATGGTGCCGACAAATTGTGGATTGGGTGGACCGATTTTGGTGTCTTCTTCGCTGGCGTATTCCAGCATCGGCGGGAGCAATGATTCCGCTGGCTGTGATTCATCAGTGGGCGGGAGCCCAGCTTTCGCAGTGACGTCTTCAGCGGGCAAGGGATCCGTCATGCCTTCCATGAAAAAGATGGGCTGCGAGTGTTGGCGATCATAGGTGGGTTGCTGCCAGGCAACGTGCAGTAGTGGCTTGAAGCGGGAAGAGCGGCGGAGTTTTTTTACCATGTCGGTGAGTTGCAGGGCGTCGTCACCAAGGATCTGGTAGGCGGGCGGCAGATCCGGGGAATTGGCGGATGCCGCGTCCGTAGGTGGCTCGGGTTCGCTAACGCCTGGCTCGGGTGCATCGCTGTCGGCGGTGGGCTTGCCCACCGTGGCGGTAGCCGTTGCCAGAGGTAAATGCAGCTCAAGCAGTGAATCGGGCAGGCTCAGACCTTCGAGATCCGGCCATTGTTCGGATTCCAGCGGGTCGTCGCTTTGCTGGGCGAAAAGGATCAATTCCACCTGGAACCAGCGGGCATCTTCCAGGGGTGGGTCGACAGGTTTCGTTTTCGTCGCGGCAACAGAGAGCGGCGGTAGCAAGGCGATGAGCGTAATGAAAGTAAGCGAAAATGCGTGGCCGCAGTGCACCGGGCGACAGTAGTTCTTGGTATGATGGCTGCTTGTAAACGTCACACAAATCACCTGGAAAGAGGTCAAGGACAACATTATGCCTGCACGGCCCATTTTACGCATCGGCCACCCGTTGTTGCTGCAAGCGGCGCAGGCCGTCACGGAGTTTAACACGCCGCAACTGGATGCGCTGGTGACGGACATGCTGGACACCATGAAAAAAGCCGACGGTGCCGGGTTGGCCGCCACGCAAATCGGCCTGATGCAGCGGGTGGTAATCTTCGGTTTTGAGGACAATCCACGTTATCCCGATCGAGATCCCGTGGAGCTCACCGTACTGGTCAACCCGCTAGTCGAGCTGCTGGGTGATGAGATAGAAAGCGACTGGGAAGGCTGTCTCAGCGTGCCGGACATGCGTGGCTGGGTGCCGCGTCAGCGACGGATTATCTACCGTGGTTTTGATCCGCAAGGCAATCCCATCCAACGTGAAGTGGAGGATTTCCACGCCCGCGTGGTGCAGCACGAATGTGATCACCTGGATGGTATTCTCTATCCGCAACGTATCGAAGATATGACCAAATTTGGTTTTGAAGACGAACTATTTGAAGATTCTTTAAAACAAAGTCCTGACGTGGAAGGCGCCTGTTGACTGATTTAAAAACAAAAGTGCCCGCTGAAGCCCGTGAGCAGGCCGCCAGCCTGTGCGAGCAGCTCAATCAGCACAATTATCGCTACTACGTGTTAGATGACCCGGAAGTGCCGGATGCAGAATATGATCGCCTGTTTCGTGAATTGCAGGCGCTGGAAGAGAAATATCCGGCATTGGCGAGTAGTGATTCCCCCACACAGCGGGTGGGGGCGACACCACTGTCAGCCTTCGATGAAGTGCAACACAAGATTCCCATGTTGTCACTGGGTAACGCCTTTAATGACGAAGAGGTGCTCGCGTTCGGTCATCGCGTCAGTGAAAAGCTGGGTGACGAGGACACAGTATTTACGGCCGAACCCAAACTGGATGGGTTGGCCATTAGCCTGTTGTACGAAAATGGCATGCTGGTGCGCGCCGCCACGCGCGGTGATGGCATGACCGGTGAAGACGTCACCCAAAATGTGCGCACCATCAATTCGATTCCCTTGCGCCTGATGGGCGATGATTACCCGAGGCTACTGGAGGTGCGCGGCGAAGTGTACATACCCAAGGCCGGCTTTGAGGCGCTCAACGAACGCCAGCGCGCCGCTGGTGGCAAACCTTTCGCCAATCCGCGTAACGCGGCGGCGGGCTCCCTGCGCCAACTGGACTCACGCATCACCGCCACCCGGCCACTCGCGATGTTTTGTTACGGCGTGGGGCAGGTGGAGGGTGTTAAAAAAGGTAAGGAGCTACCGGCTAGTCACGGCGCTATTTTGCAAGGTCTGAAGGACTGGGGTCTGCGCGTTTGTCCGGAGATTGAAACTGTGCGCGGCATCGAGGCCTGCCTGACCTTTTACCGGCGCATCGCCGCAAAACGCGACAAGCTCCCCTACGAGATCGACGGCGTGGTTTACAAAGTGGATGATCTCGCCCAACAGCAAGTGTTGGGTTTTGTCTCGCGTGCACCGCGTTGGGCTATTGCCCATAAATTTCCGGCGCAGGAAGCCATCACCAAACTGTTGGACATCGATGTGCAAGTAGGCCGTACCGGAGCGCTGACACCGGTGGCGCGATTGGAGCCAGTGGAAGTGGGCGGCGCCACTGTCACCAACGCTACGTTGCACAATCAGGATGAAATCGAACGCATGGATTTGCGTGTTGGCGATACGGTGGTGATTTATCGTGCCGGTGATGTGATTCCCAAAGTGGCCAGTGTGCTGTTGTCGAAACGTCCCAAGGGCACGCGTCGTTTCAAAATGCCTACGCAGTGTCCGGTCTGTGGCTCTGACGTGGAACGCGAAGAGGGTGAGGCCATTTTACGGTGCTCCGGTGGATTGTTTTGCCCCGCGCAACGCAAAGAGGCCATTAAGCATTTTGCCTCGCGGCGGGCGATGGACATTGAGGGGCTGGGCGACAAACTGGTTGAACAGTTAGTGGATGCCGGGCTGGTGGAAAATCCAGCTGGCTTGTTTCAGTTGAAACTGGAAACCCTTGCCGGGCTGGAACGCATGGCTGAAAAATCGGCGCAGAATTTGTTGGCTGCCTTGCAAAAGAGCAAGTCCACTACGTTGGCGCGGTTTCTGTTCGCGCTGGGCATTCGTGAGGTGGGTGAAACCACGGCGCAGAATTTGGCGAATCACTACAAAACGTTAGAGGCCATCGAGCAGGCGGATGAGGAAAGTCTGCAGTCAGTACCGGACGTGGGGCCTATCGTGGCAAAACATGTGCTGACATTTTTCAAGCAGGCACACAATCGGGAAGTCATTGAGCAGCTATTGGCTCACGGCATTCATTGGCCGCTTATCGAACACGTTGAAAAAGAGGCATTACCCCTGGCAGGAAAAACCGTTGTGCTCACCGGTACTTTAAGCAGTCTCGCGCGCAGTGTAGCCAAAGAAAAATTGCAGGCGCTTGGGGCAAAGGTGGCGAGTAGCGTGTCGAAAAAAACGGATTTGGTTATCGCCGGCGAAGCCGCAGGTTCCAAGCGAGAAAAGGCGGAAAGTCTGGGCATTGAAATTCTGGATGAGTCAGGCCTGTTGGCATTGTTGCAAGAATGAGGGGCAGTAACGGGGTGACAGATTAACGGCGGCCGTGTATTTTTAGTCGTCACAACGGAGCAAACAAAGGACGGGGGAATAACAATATGAGCAAGCAAGCACAGTGCGAAGCAATCGTCGATTCATCTTTAGGCCAGGAGCTGGAAAAGGATGAATGTCAGGTACTTACAAGTGTGATGAAGGTGCGCGAGTTGGCCGACGGTGAAGTGCTGGTGAAAGAAGGCGATGCCGATAACACCCTGTTTATTTTAACCAAAGGAAAGTTGATGGTGAGCAGCCAAGTGGATGGCAAATCAACAACGGTTTACACCATGAAAGTGGGTGAATGCGCAGGTACCCGCGCCTTTGTGGATCTTGCACCGCGCAGGGCGACCCTGACCGCAGAAGGCGACACCGAGGTTTACACCCTGGAACCCGAAGACTTTGAAGGCCTGCTGGAGAAGCATCCGCGCATCGTTTACAAGGTCATGCGTGGTCTGTTTCGTTTAACGCACATGAACCTGATGCGTATGAACGTGGAGACCCAGGAATTGTCGAACTACATTCACAAGTCGGGTGGGCGTTACTAATAGTCGGTAGTTCCTGCTCCGTTCAGATCACTTTAATAAATCTTCCTGTATTCTCGGGAGTGGCTAAGCCCGCCAGATGATATAACCGGCAACCCCAAGCAGCAGTAGTCCAGACAACTGACGAATACGTTGTTGATGTTCTGGGGCGGCAAAAATATGCTGTATGCGTGCAAGCCCATGCCCAATTAACAGCAGTGGTAATCCTGCACCAAGACCGTAAATAAACATGAGCAAGGTCCCGTAAACGGGATCGCCTTGCAGTGCAACCAAGGTCAGAATGCTTAGCAGGATCGGTGTTGCGCAAGGTGCAATGGCTAACGAAAACACCAGTCCCGCAGCGTAGGCACTTGCCATTCGATACCATCTCCGAGAATCATCAATCTGTGGTTGATGTAAATGGAATACCGCGACAGGCAACGGCAATATGCCGAGCAGGTGCAAGCCCATCAATAATGGAATAACGGCTAGTAGTAGTTGGAACTCTGTTACAAATTGACCAAATACCCAGCCAAGAGAAGCCGTCAGTAATCCCATCAGTGCTGTTGCGCTCGCCATGCCCAACACAAATGGAACCGCTGTTGATGCCACTATGGAATGATGAGTGTCTATCTGTGGCTGTTTTTCTGCGTCTGTTCTCCCGGAGCACGAAGCACTAAAGAATCCGAATACGGCCGGATACATGGGCAGGCAACAAGGGTTAAAGGCCGTAATTAAACCGCCAAGAATCACCAATGGTAAAACCATCAGTGAGCCACTACTGAGCCAGGGTGTTAACCAGTCGGCGAAGGCATCCATTTTATGGTGTTAGCAGTGGGCTTAGCTGGGTCAGTCGTTTTTTCTGTTTGGCTTGCACCGCAGGGCTTTCGCCGATGATGCGATCCACCACTTTTCCCTGTTGATCAATAAGTAATACGGTAGGTAGGAAACGCACCTGGTATTGTTCAATAAGTGGGTTGTCCGCTGACCAGTCGAATTGTTTAAAAGTGATTTTTTGTTTGTAGCGTTGTTCAGCCTCGTCCACTAATTGGTGAATGGCACGACAGCTGGGGCTGTTATCCCCACGAAACAGAATGACGGCTGGGCCTGTTACTTGTGTTGAGTTAGAAGCCAATTGTGTCATGTCAGCAGAGCGTATTTTGAAGATAAAAATGCTGCCAATAATGACCAGGGCTATCAGCCAGGGTGCGATCTTTTTTAGTTGCATGATTTACCTTCGATGGGTGGGCAGCCACAGGATGTTGACGTATCCGTTGTTGATGATGGCTGATTTTTTTCTAACGCTTTCTGCAATTCACCAGGCGCGCGGTCTTGCACATACGGGCCGCCACTTTGCAGTGATTGCTCTGCACGAGCCAGTTCACGACCAAGATAGGCGGAATGATCAAGACGACTGATGAGTTCTTCGTCGATGATGCTGGCATAGAGTGCAGCAGGATCTTCGCCTGCAAAAACTCGATCGAGCACACCTTTATTGGTGTAGTGCTCCAGTATTATTCTTTGCTGGACTGGATCCGGGTAAACAACAAAATAACCGGCCGGATCCAATATTAGACGTAGTGGCGTAACAGCGCTTTCCACTGAAACAGAGGGCATATCAGACAGCGTGTTCGAAGCAGGGCCTGGATCTTTCGTGGCTGTTTTTTCAATAAGCTCACGCAGTTTTGCTGTGTCGGTTTCACCAATGTGATCGAGCAATTGCACCTGCTGACGAAAGGTCTCAATGTGATCGATGTCCAGGTTTTTGATGAAAGGGCGTTTTCCTTTTGCTTCAATGATGCGCAGTTTTTCATTGATGCCATGGCGCCACAAGCTGGCCAGAGACTGCCCCGGTAGATGTCCAATCGCACGCTGCGTATCTTCACCGCAGAGAATCAAAAAACGGATGTTGGGATTGGCTAACAGGTTACGTATCAGATGCTCGATGCCAAGGTTTTCTGTATGAAGACTGCCAATAACTGAAAGTCCCTGAATATCGGCTTCGGCTAATTCGTTGATTAGCTTGTCAGAATTCAAGGCGCATACCGCGACTGGCGCTTGAAACCGAATCACTTTGTAATCACCCGGTAGAGGCGGCCAGCCTTCCTGTAACTCAGGTTCAGCGGTGGCACAGTGACTGTCTTCCGCAATAGCCGGATCAAGTTCGGCGGCAATGTTTTGCGCTACGGCGGGCCAGCACACTTCACAACCCAGGCAGTCATAACGTTTTTCTTCAAATAGTTTGCTGGCTTCATCGAGCAAGGCATACAGCGGGGTATTGATCTGTTCTGACCCTTGCAGAGTGTTCACCGTGTCCTGAAAACAGCCACAACGCCAACACTTCTTCGCGGCCATGGCCTCACGAAGCTCGGCTTCCAGACGTGTTAGAGCTTCAGGCATCATGCTCATCATTATTATCGTTGCGAACCTCTGCGAAACTTTCACTACAAACACGTTTCTTTGTGCGGAAATCCCAAATCGATGCAATGATCAATAACGCAAAACCTGTGAGTTCCAGTGGTTTTGAATAACTGCCGTAGAACACCCATACCAGAAAAGTTGCTGCAACCAGGCTTAGTAATAGCGGACCGAAATGGCGATGAATGTACCAGGAATACATCATGCCGAGCAGTGCCATTACAAGAAGACCCGTTATCAATTTAACCAATGTGGCCTCGTCGATATCCACACTGATGCCGATCAATGACAGCAGACTAACGGCAGCGAGTGTGCCGTAGCAGGTTGCCACTGCTAGCAGGCTGGAAAATGAACCTATCCAGGAAAGACGTTGCTTTAATGTGTTCATTTTATTCGCCTCATATTTCATCATTATCGGAAATGTCGAAATATATAAGCCTGTAAAAAATTACGCCAAACGCGTTTCCAGTATCTTCAAGTCGCCCTTAAGGGCTTTTAGCAATTCTGCGTTATTGAGTTGGTAGTACACCATTTTTCCATCGTTGCGCATGCTTAACCAACCTTGATCGCGCAGCAGTTTCAGTTGGTGCGACGTGGCAGCCATACTCAGCCCGAGCACGTGGGCGATATCACACACACAGAGTTCGCCTTGCGCGAGGCCTAGCAGAATTTTTAGTCGCGTGGCATTGCCTAATAATTTATAAAAGTCTGCCAACTCGGGAAGGCGCTTTGACTCTTTCGAAAGAGACTTCTTTACTTTGTTGACCTTGGCCTGATCAAAGCAGGGAATGGCGCAGATGTCTGTTTTTGCTGAGTTGGATTTGACTTTTTTCATGGCATTTATCATTTCGATGAATGCGAAAATGATGGGCGATTTTGGGTGTGAAGTCAAGGTTTAATCGTTATTAGACCTTCGTAAGAATGGGTGCGATATTTCGATGAATACGGAATAGAACTCATCGTAAAACAATTATTCACTGATTGCCTTCTTCGCCAGAAATAGACCACCCATCGTATTTTCCGCTGTTTTGTAATGGGTTTTTGAGACCAACAAAACTTGCTGGAATCCGGCTTCTTCGATTACCTGGATAAAACAATCCGTTGTTTGAGTACCAAGCACACAATTAGCCCAGGAATCACTTTCGCTTTCTGCCAATTCATCTTCACTATTTTCTCGGATCATATCGGCAAGTTGTAGCAGCCCACCCGGTCGGAGAATGCGCAGGGCCTCTTTTAGTACACTGCTTTTGTTCATCGATAAATTAATTGCGCCGTTTGAGATCACCACGTTGGCACAATTATCCGGCAGGGGGAGTTTGGCGATGTCGGCCTCACGCACCTCCACATGGGAGAAACCGGAAAGTTTTGCATTTGTTCGCGTTTTTTCAACCATGGCCGGCGTGCAATCAATGCCGATGACTTTTCCGTGATCTTGCACCAATAGTGCAGCCACGCAGACATCTGCACCTGCCCCACAGCCGAGATCCACCACAGTCTGCCCGGGCAATATCGGGGCAATGCTGAAGGGATTACCCACGGCTGCACAAGACTCCCATACGGCATCCGGCAAAACCGTTAACCACTCTGAATCGTAGCCAAGAGCCTTTGCATTGGCTTTACCCTTTTCCCAGCCGAAATCATTGTCCGGCTCATTCGCAAGCTCGGTGTAAAGTGATTTTATTTGTTCCAGTGGTGTCCGGCTTCCGCAGTTATTCATAGCATCTAATACCTTACAGCTGCTTCTCAAGGTTTTCCCTCATGCCCTGCAACATCGTCGCAGCGAGATCCTTACAGTCTGCCGGTTCCAGTTCTGAAAACATCATGGACATGCAGCGCGGCATCATGTTTTGCATAAACTCCATGCGATCCTTTACATCCATTTCCTTGAAGACGCTGTCCATCATCGAATTCATCATCTTCGGCATGTCTTCGGGTTTCATCATCCCCGACATCACTTTTTCCATTAGTTTTTGCATAGTTTCATTCATGACGATCTCCTTTGTTGGCATTAAATTTTGATAAATACAGCACCGTAGTGATACGGGCCTACATCCACAATTTTTTCCAGTTTGAAACCGGCGGGCTCCACCACTTGTTGCACGTCTTCCGGTTGCATTCTCAGTTCGGTATCCGGGCCGCGAGGCTGATCCAGCACCGTGGTTTCTTCGCGGGGTCGGCGATACCAGTTGATGACCGCGAAATGCCCGCCGGGTTTAAGCGCCTCGAATACGGCTTTACTTAATACGGTTTTATCCGGCACGCCGTGAAAAGTGTTGGCGATAAACACAAAATCCACAGGTTCAGTAATTTGCTTAGGCAGCTCGCGGGCGTCACCAAGGATGGCGTGAAAGTTGGCATTGTCCTCACAGGACTGCTCGGCCTCCGCCAGTAAACCGGCATCAATATCCAATACCCAGGTCTTACCGGGATGCACCAGCTGGCACATGGGCCGGGTGAAATGCCCATCACCACAACACAGATCCACCACCTGCATATCGGGCTTGATACCCACCGCTGTCAATACGGCCTGCGGATCAGGCCAGAGCGCCTGCCACCAGTCCTTGTCTGGCATCAGGGTCGCCGGAAAGAGTGCTTTGTCAGTCATCCTGTCACCTCGTTATGCATTACAATTTAGGTTCTATCCCTGTTTGACATTATAGTTGAAATTGACAAGAATATGAGTAGAGGCGCATATGAGCAGTTACGCATACACAGATCAGCAAGTCAAACTGCTTAGCCAGTTATTCAAGCTATTGGCCGAGCCCAGTCGCCTGAAGATCCTTTGTGCCCTGGGCCTGGAATGCCAGCCAGTGTCTGATGTCATCGAGGCCACCGGCCTGAGTCAGACCAATGTTTCTTTCCATCTCAGAGCCCTGCGTGAGGCCGGCCTGGTGCGCCCGGAGCGGCATGGTGCGTTTATCTATTATTGTCTGCCTAGCCCGGAACTTCTTACGGTGCTGACCAATCTGCATGTCTGGTTGGAGCAAGGAGGGCTGGAGAAAAAGGAAACGTCGAAGGCGGAGGTTAGTCGTATAAAAAAGAAGTCGGCTTAACCATCACATTAATCAATGGAGGATAAAACAATGGATCCAACATATTGGATGGGACACGGTTTTGGATACATGTGGATATTCCCGATTATCTTTTTACTGATCTTTTTCTTTTTTATGCGTGGCATGTTTGGGTCTGCTGGTTGCCAGCATAGTGGGAAACATACACCGCCAGCAGAAAGCGCACGGGATATTCTCGACAAGCGATTTGCCCAGGGAGAGATCAGCAAAGATGAGTATGCGGAAATGAAGGAGAGCCTCAGCAGCAAAAGCTAATTTGTTAGACTAAGAATTTGCACAGAGAACCGACTTCCGGGTCGGCTCTCTGTGTCTGTAGAACAGAGAGGTCATGGATGTAACGGTTATTTATTTAGCGTGATCTTCGCGGTCTTACGCAAACCGCCGATGTATTTTGAGATGATTTTGTTTTGCAGGCCCACACGAATCTGTTCTTTGATGTCAGTAAACTTTGGTGGGTTTACCGCACGAGTGTCTTCCAGCTTGATGACGTGCCAGCCAAACTGAGTCTTTACTGGTGTTTTGGTGTAGCTACCTTTTTTAAGTTTTGCCGCAGCATCCGAAAAGGGTTTGACCATTTGGTCGGATGAAAACCAACCCAAGTCACCGCCCTTTGTTGAGCTGGGCCCCGTGGATTTTTTGCCCGCGAGTGTTGCGAAGTCACCACCTTTGTTTAATTCATCAATAACGGCTTTGGCTTCGGCTTCCGTTTTTAATAGAATGTGACGTGCCTTGAGTTCTTTGCCGCCCAGCTCCCCTTTGCGCTTGTCATATTCTTTTTTTAGGTCGGCGTCGCTGACGGCAAAACGGTCTGATGAGCGGTTCAACATACTGCTGGCAATGATGTTGACGCGTTGGTGCTCGATTTCTTTTTTGATTGCCGGTGTTCGGTCAACACCGATGCTCACCGCATCCAGATAAATGAGTTCGCGATTAATCAATTCCTGAATCAGTGCTTCACGTTGCTTGCTTTTAGTTGCTTCCGGAGTCAGGCCACGTTGGCTGGCATAGCGTTTCAGCGTCCATTCGGTGATGTCTTTGCCGTTGACGGTGGCGATAACTTTTGCATCACCGTCTGCTGCAGTGGCGACACTGCTGATGGCAAACGCGGTAAAGAAAATAGTGGTCAATAAAAAAGATGTCGATTTCACGTTAGGTCCTTTTCGGTTTGTGTGTTCAATTCTATGGTTTTAGTTCTTCAGGCGTTAGCGCCTTAATGCTCAAGGCATGGATGTCGGTGTCCATCATCTCGCCCAGCGCATCATAAACCATGCGATGACGCGCCAGCATATTTTGTCCGGTAAAGTCGATAGACACTATGGTGGCCACAAAGTGCCCGCCGCCGCTACGTGCGCCGGGATGACCAGCATGCAGATGACTTTCATCGATGATGTCCAGTTGTTCGGGAGAGAAGGCCGCGGTCAGTTTCTCGCGGATCTTGTCGATGCGTTCGCTCATGTTATTCCTTGAAAAACTAATTCGAGGTTATTGCGGGAAAACTTTTTTAAAGGGTTTTACTATAACCTGGGCATAAACACCGGCGGCCAGGTACGGGTCTGCATCGGCCCAGTTTTGGGCATCCTCCAGTGAGGAAAATTCTGCGACGATCAAGCTGCCGCTAAAACCGGCCGGGCCGGGGTCTTCACTATCGATGACAGGGTGTGGGCCAGCCAGTACCAGTCGCCCTTCATCTTGCAGGGCAGTGAGTCGCGCTAAGTGTGCGGGACGAGCATCGAGCCGTTTACCTAAACTATCGGCCACGTCTTCGCTGATAATGGCGTACAACATTATTGTTCTTCGTCCTGTTTAATGGCTTCGACCTCGGGCTCATCCTCCACGTACTGGGCGAGATAAAACCCCAGCAACAACATGAACACCATGGTCATCGCGGTCATGCCGTAAAATTTAATATTGAACCAGGTCTCGGTGTCGTAATTGTACATCACATAAATATTGGCGACGCCTTCAAACATCATTAGCCCGGCGGTGGCGGCATTGGCGCGACGCCAGATAATTTGTGGCAGATCAAAGTTGGTGCCCATCAGTCGTTCGACGATGGTTTTGTCACCGATGAATTGGCTGCCGAAAATCACCGCGCCGAACAACCAGCTCACGGCGGTGAATTTCCATTTGATAAACATTTCATCTTGCAATGCCAAAGTGAGTCCGCCGAAAACGGCGATCATCACCAGGGTGATCAGGTGCTTTTTCTCCACTTGCCGGTCGCGAAACCAGAAAACGGCCACCTGGATAACGCTGGCGGCGATGGCCATTGCGGTGGCGGTGAAGATGTCGGCCAGATAATAGGCGGCGACGAAAATCAGCAGAGGGAAAAATTCGAGGACTTGATTCATAGCCACCGATTTTAACACAGGTTTTGGGGCTGGTTTTAGTGCTGGTTTTGGGCTGGCTTTCAGACAAAGACCTGCGCTTGCGGAGGTGGCTCTGCTAGAATGGTGGGCTTATGTCATCAGCCTGCCCCCTTCACCCTCCACTTCACTCTCCATTTCACTATGATTTGCACAGTCACAGTACCCTGTCTGATGGCACGCTTAGCCCGGACGCATTAGTGCGCCGCGCCCATGCGCAGGGCGTGGACGTGCTGGCACTCACCGATCATGACGTTACTGACGGCCTGGCCGAGGCGGCGGCCACGGCGGCAGAGGTAGGGCTACAGTTGATACCCGGGGTGGAAATCTCGGTGACCTGGAGCGGCGTCACCTTTCACATTGTCGGGCTGAATATTGACCCCACGCATGTCAGCCTGCAAACCGGTCTGGCCAAGTTACGTACTATTCGCACCGAGCGGGGTAAAGAAATCGCGCGGAAGCTGGAAAAACATGGCATCGAGGGCGCACTGGCCGGGGCACAGGCCTTCGCCGGTGGGCCCATTCTCAGCCGCACCCATTTCGCCCGCTTTTTGGTGGACGCGGGGCACGCCAAAGACATGCGCAAAGTGTTTAAAAAATTTCTGGTACACAATCGGCCGGGTTACGTCTCCGGCGAGTGGGCGACATTGGAAGAAGCGGTGGGCTGGATTTGTGACGCGGGCGGACAGGCGGTCATCGCGCATCCGGCGCGTTACCGCATCAGCGCCACCCGGTTGCGCCAGTTCATCGAAGCCTTCAAGGGATGCGGGGGCACCAGCATCGAAGTGGTCTCCGGCAGCCATTCAGCAGGCGAGGTGGCGGGCATGGCGCAATACGCCAAACGCTACGAATTGCTGGCCTCCTGTGGCTCGGATTACCACGGCCCCGAGCAATCGTGGCAGGAATTGGGCCGACCCATGGAATTACCGGCAGGTTGCGTGCCAGTGTGGAGGGATTGGGAACGGGATGGTGTGGTTTCTGCGTCAACCTTGGCCTCACAAGAATCATGAGTCAGTTTTTTCAGATTCACCCGGAGAATCCTCAGCAACGGCTCATCGACAAAGCGGTGGAGATTATCAATCGCGGCGGGGTGATCGTTTATCCCACTGATTCTGGTTATGCCCTCGGTTGCCACATCGGCGACAAGGCCGCGATGGAACGCATCCGCACCATTCGTCAAGTGGATGCCAAACACAACTTCACCCTCGTGTGCCGCGATCTTTCCGAAATCGCCCTCTACGCCAAGGTCGAAAACAATGCCTACCGGCTCATCAAAAACCACACCCCGGGGCCGTACACTTTTATTCTCAAAGCCACCAAAGAAGTACCGCGGCGCCTGCAAAACCCCAAACGTAAAACCATCGGCCTGCGCGTGCCGGACAACCTTGTCGCCCAGGCCCTGCTGGAACGCCTTGGTGAACCGCTGATGAGTTCCACTCTCATCATGCCTGGAGAGGACATGCCGCTCACCGATCCCTACGATATTCGTGACACTCTGGATCACGCGCTGGATCTGATCATCGACGGTGGCTACTGCGGTTTTGAACCGACTACCGTGGTGGAGTTGACGGAGGACGAGGCAGTGGTGCTGCGGGAGGGCTTGGGATCAACCGAAGGTCTGGAATAGTAATCAGCCAACATGTTGAATTAGCTAAAAATACTTTGTAGTAATCTACCCGTAGTCTGTTAACGGTAGAGATCCATATTTCTCATAGTGGCGTTAGCTGGTAAAGTTTCGCTCTCGGGTGCGCATGCCTTCAGCTAGTAAATAATGTTTTGAAATAGGTTGGGGAGGACGTAGCACATGGATAGTTTGGGGGAGGGAGTGGGAATGAAAACAGTGAAGTTTTTTTAGGTATTATTTTCAGCGTTATTTCTAATTGCATGTGGTGGTGGCGGTGGTACACCACCGGGCCCGAGCATCAGTGTTGCTAATGCCAGCGTCAATGAAGGTGACAGTGGGACGAGTAACCTAACATTTACGCTAAACCTAAGTGCGGCGACGGGCAGTCATGTCACGGTTGATTATGCAACGTCGAATGGCAGTGCCACGGCAGGTAATGATTACACCGCGGCAAGCGACACCGTAACGATTACGGCAGGCAACACCTCGACTACGGTTTCCGTCAGCGTGATTGGGGATACTACGGTTGAGGGCGATGAAACATTACCCTGACGTTAAGCAATGCGTCAGGCGCAAATCTGTCCATCGCAACGGCCATAGGCACCATTCTTAATGATGATGTTATTTCTCCAACCGGTGGGCCTTTCATGACCTATACCGATGGTTCGAATAATTTGTATGCCATTGATGTTAACGATCCCAGCAAAACTTATCCAATTGCTTCTGGCATCACTGGGAATCTGGACGTTGGTGTTGTGGAATATTCTTCACAAATGATTTTTACTGGTGACCTTAATGTGAGCACAGGGTTACTAAATAACTTTAGACCCGATACCTTAGTTTATTTTGATGCAGGCAAGTTCTGGTGCCTTGATGTAAAGGCAGGCAGCAACTTAACGCCGACACAAATTTCTAATGTCGATAGCAGTAGTGGCTATATCTGTTTTATGGAGGTTCTCGACAATGTGATTACGCCGGCAGATTCCTACATTGTGTTTGTGCAAGGGACGGATCAGACAGCATGTAGAACCTCGGATGGGCAGGCATATGTCATCCAGGTGAGTGATGCCAGTTCAGTGGCACCCACCTCCATTCCTGGCGGTTCTTATTGGGGATACATCGGCTCGAAACCATGGAAACCAGTTCAACGCCGGGACTGGTGACCGGATTTCTGGTGAGAAATTCCAACGATTCCACCATTACCCGGTACGATGTTAATTTCACCAACCCTGCCGTCTTGAAAGATGGCACCTCGGAAATCGCGACCTTTGTTGATCCTGGCGGAAATGCGCCGGATGGTGTCAGCCTCTTTCTTGTCGATGGCGTTTTATATTCCTATGCGCACGATCTTGCCAGTACGACGCTAAAGACGATGCATACCTTTCCTTCGGGTAGTCGCTTCGACAGTCTCACGGGTGAGGATTTTGCCTGTAATTTAACCCACTGTTTCTTCGTGGAGGTCAATAAGACGACTGCTGTTCAAACCCTGAATAGGGCGGCCATTGATGGCACTGGCTCGGCGCCGATGGGTGCAGCCTTTGCCAATGACAATATCCAGAGATTGGTAACCACTAGCAGTCGTTTATATTTGGGTACCGCACCCAAAGTGGGTAGTGGTCAATCACTTTATGCCATCGATCAGTCCGGCGGTTCGTTTGCCAGCGTTGATAGCATCGCGATAGGCTATTTCGACGAAATGATAGATGCTGATACATATCTGTATTACAAGGTGATTGATGAATCTGCCGGTATGACGGTTTCGGCCAAAGTATTGAAGGATGACAACACTGTCGCGGTGGGTACCATTGCGAATGCCGGTTGGGTAGGGCTTGTGGTCTCAAGCATCCAGTTAAATACGAGGTTTGATCCATGGAGGTTATATTGGCGGAAAATGTGGCCGGGCCGACAGAAACTCGGTTTACGACCTATAACGCAACAGCCGCAACGGTCGGTACTGTTGTCGGCAGGGTTAATGGTTCATTCTCTTTGCAGGTTTCCTCTTCTATGGTCGGTACGTATATGTACGGTATTGGTGACACTATGATTGGTGCGGTAACGATTGGTTCTGGAGGGAGTTTTCAGAGTGATGTGATTATGGGGGACAAAACAATCGCTAACTCATTACAAAAAGTGACTGATACTGCGTCTGTGAGCGAACAACCCATATTTTAATTTTTTATCATTTTGGCATATGGCCGAGCGGCGTCAGATTTAATCTGACGCCGTTTTTTTATGCCTGGTTTTTACCATCGAACATGCTTTCCATTCCTTTCTCCAAACCAGATATAATCCCCCAATGGAAGAACTAACCACAATACAACGCGTGGCGGTCTGGGCGTTGCCGGTGCTGTTCGCAATTACCGTGCATGAGGTGGCGCATGGCTGGGTGGCCCGCAAGCTGGGTGATCCCACGGCGATGATGCTGGGGCGTTTGACGCTCAATCCCCTGAAACACATTGATCCTATTGGCACAGTGGCAGTGCCCATTGTGCTGATGCTGATGGGCGGGTTCATTTTTGGTTGGGCGAAACCGGTGCCAGTGACCTGGGAGAATCTGAAAAATCCCAAGCGCGATATGGTGTTGGTAGCCATTGCCGGGCCGGCCTCCAATTTGCTGATGGCGATTCTGTGGGCGTTGATTATGAAGTTGGGAGTCATGCTGGGCTCAAGCTACGAGACAGTGGCCTGGCCGCTGATCTACATGGGCGGGGCGGGTATTGCGATCAATGTTATTCTCATGCTGCTGAATTTGCTGCCGATCCCACCGTTGGATGGTGGCCGGGTGCTGGCAGGGTTGTTGCCGGGGCCGTGGGCGTGGAAACTGAGTCGCATCGAGCCTTATGGCCTGATTATTATGGTGCTGCTGCTGGCGACGGGCATGTTGGGTAAG
The DNA here is from genome assembly GCA_964645165.1 of uncultured Ectothiorhodospiraceae bacterium. GTDB lineage: Bacteria > Pseudomonadota > Gammaproteobacteria > SZUA-152 > SZUA-152 > SZUA-152. The sequence goes on along the minus strand of CAZXZI010000034.1, from coordinate 4,719 downwards.
ATTTTGGGACCAGGGATGCAGTTTTTTCAGGGTTTGCTATTTAGTTTAGCGGGGGTGGGGTAGCGATGTGACGCATATAGTTACCGTAGGGTGGGCATTGCCCGCCATTTCCGGTGATTGAAGTTACATCCTGTTGGACGGTGCCTTTATGCCCCGCGGGTGCACCCTACGGTCACTGATTTAATGCTTTTTTGTCATCCCGGCGCAGGCCGGAATGACGGTGGAAATGTTTGTTATATTTGCTTGAGGGAGATTAGTTTGAGTTCGGTTCCAAGTCAGTACCAGCGTGTTTTATCGGGCATGCGGCCCACAGGAAGCCTGCATCTCGGCCATTATCACGGTGTGTTGCAAAACTGGGTGCGTTTGCAGCACGAGTACGAGTGTTTCTTTTTTGTGGCCGATTGGCATGCGCTGACCACGCACTACGAAGACCCTTCGGTTATTCAAGAGAGTGTGTGGGAGATGGTGATCGACTGGCTGGCGGCAGGGGTGAACCCGGGTTCGGCCAAGCTGTTTATCCAGTCGCAGGTGCCGGAACATGCCGAGCTGCACCTGCTGTTGTCGATGATGACGCCTATCTCCTGGCTGGAGCGGGTGCCGACCTACAAGGATCAGCAGGAAGCGCTGAAGGAAAAGGACCTGGCGACTTACGGTTTCCTTGGCTATCCGCTGCTGCAGAGCGCAGATATTCTGATTTACAAGGCCGGTCAGGTGCCGGTGGGTGAGGATCAGGTGGCTCACGTGGAGCTGACCCGCGAAGTAGCGCGGCGCTTTAATCATCTTTATGGCCGCGAGCGGGATTTCGAGGAAAAGGCCGAGACTGCCATCAAAAAAATGGGCAAGAAAAATGCCAAGCTTTACAATAATTTGCGTCGACAATTCCAGGAGCAGGGTGACCACGAGGCGCTGAAAACAGCGCAGGCTCTGCTGGAATCCCAGGGCAATATCACCCTCGGCGACCGCGAGCGGTTGTTTGGTTTCCTCGAAGGCGGCGGCAAGATCATTCTGCCGGAACCGCAGGCGCTGTTGACGCAATCCCCGAAAATGCCAGGCCTGGATGGGCAGAAAATGTCCAAATCCTATGGTAATGCGATCGCTTTGCGCGAAGAGCCGGCGGTGGTGGAAAAGGCCCTGCGCACCATGCCCACGGATCCTGCGCGGGTGCGGCTTACCGACCCCGGCGATCCGGGCAAGTGCCCGGTGTGGCCGTTGCACGAGGTCTATTCCAACGATGAAGTGCGCGGCTGGGTGCAGGAGGGCTGCAAGTCGGCGGGCATTGGCTGTCTAGAATGCAAACAACCGGTCATCGATGCCGTGCTCAAAGAGCTGGCGCCCATTCGTGAGCGCGCCAAAGACTTTACCGACGACCCCAAATTGGTGCGAAATATCATCGCCGAGGGCACCGAAGCGGCGCGGGACGAAGCGCGGGATACCCTGGAAGAGGTGCGGGCGGCCATGGGATTGGCGTACCGCTGACGCGGTCGCCAGGGCCTAGTATCGAGGGATGAGGGGCTAGGAAAACCCCATAGTACCGACGTTTTTCCTAGCCCTTAGAAACTCGCCCCTAGAAACTGAATTAAACCCTAGACACTAGCTCCTAGACACTAGAAACTATTCAGCTGAAACCGACGTGCCACAAATTTGAAGTAAACACATGACCGACGCCACCGAACAACAGTTACCCCACCAGAACCAACCCGGGCAACAAGCCGCTCAGGCCGAGATGCCGTTTGCGGTGGTACAGGGCGAGGCGATGACGGCTTTGCCCAAGGATCTGTACATTCCACCAGAAGCGCTGGAAGTGATTTTGGAGGCCTTTGAGGGGCCGCTGGATTTGTTGCTGTATCTGATTCGTCGCCAGAATCTGGATGTGCTGAATATCCCTATCGCTGAAATCACCCACCAGTACATGGAATACGTGGAGATGATGCGCTCGCTGAATCTGGAGCTGGCTGCAGATTATTTGGTGATGGCCGCAATGCTCGCCGAAATCAAATCGCGCATGTTGCTGCCGCGTCCGGTGGAAGAAGATAACGAGGATGATCCGCGCGCTGAACTGGTGCGACGTCTGCAGGAATATGAACGATTCAAACAGGCCGCCGAGGATATCGATGGTCTGCCGCGCATGAATCGCGAGGTTTTCCAGGCCTCGGCAAAAACGCCCGATCTCAAACTGATCAAACCCGAAGCCGAAGTGGACATGCGCGAATTGCTTAGCGCGTTTAAAGATGTGCTGGTGCGCGTGGAATTGAACACCAATCACCAGGTGAGCATGGAACCGCTGTCGGTGCGCGAGCGCATGTCGGATGTGCTGGGCCAGTTAGACAGTGAAAAATTTACTGAATTTTCGACATTATTTTCACCGGAGGAAGGGCGGCTGGGTATCGTAGTTACCTTTTTAGCGATCCTGGAACTGATCAAAGAATCTTTGATTGAAATGATTCAAACTGAACCTTATGAACCGATTCACATTAAGCCCCGGGCGAGCGTTTAAACGCCACGTGGGTATCTACTGGAAGTTATGTTATGTCATCAAACCCTGAAACTGTAACGACGGACGCGCTGGATGCAGAAAACATCGAGTCAACGATTGAGGAGTCTTCGCACGATGAAGTGTTTGCCCCGGTGTCACTGAATGCCGTGGTGCTGGATGCGGCGAGAGTAAAAAATATCGTCGAAGCGGCGTTAATGGCGGCAGGTCAGCCATTGTCCATTGATCGTTTGCTCAATCTGTTTCTGGATGAAAACCAGCCATCGCGAGAAGAGTTGCGTGCTGCGTTAACGGCGTTGGCGGAAGAATGTGAGTGCCGTGGTATTGAGTTAGTAGAAGTCGGCAGTGGGTTTCGTTATCAGGCCAAACAAGAGAACGCAGAATGGGTCGCGCGCCTATGGGAAGAAAAGCCCGCGCGCTATTCCCGCGCCTTGCTGGAAACGTTGTCATTAATTGCCTATCGTCAGCCGATTACCCGTGGTGAAATCGAAGACATCCGCGGTGTCAGTGTCAGTACTAACATCATGAAAACCTTGATGGAGCGTGATTGGGTGAAAGTGGTGGGGCATCGTGACGTGCCGGGTAAACCCGCCATGTACGCCTCAACCAAACAGTTTCTAGATTATTTCAGTTTGAAGGGTTTAAGTGATCTGCCCACCCTGGCAGAGATTCGTGATATTGATTCTATCAATGCAGAACTGGACTTAGCCGAGCCTGATTCTGAGCATGCGGATGACAGTGACAGTGACAGGGATGCTGTTGATGTTGCTCAGCGGGATATTCAAGAAACGACATCGACAGAGAATAAAGAAATGGAGGCAGAAGTAGAGGCCGAAGGCATCGAAACCGATGGCACGGTATTAAGTGTTGCTGACGAAACATCACTGACAGATGAAACCTCTGCTGCTGAAGATGTTGCCGAACTGAATAGCACAGAACACAGTACAGCCGTCGCTGCCGATCCGGCGTGAGCGATACTCCCTCCAATTCCCCCTCCAACGAAAAGCTGCAAAAGGTTTTAGCCCGCGCAGGTTACGGTTCGCGCCGTGAGCTGGAAGAATGGATTAAAGCTGGCCGCGTCAAAGTTAATAATCAGGTTGCGACGTTAGGTGACCGGGTTGCTGATACGGATCGCATTTCCGTAGACGGTAAACCTGTGCAGCAGGCGCGTCTTAAAGAGCGCCGCAGTCGTGTGTTGATTTATCACAAACCTATTGGCGAAATATGCACCCGTTCCGACCCGGAAGGGCGCGACACGATTTTCAATCACCTGCCAAAATTAGCCAGTGGTCGCTGGATCACTATTGGGCGCCTCGATCTGAACACCAGTGGCCTGTTGTTGATTACTACGGATGGTGATTTGGCGAACCGCATGATGCATCCCTCACATCAAGTGGAGCGCGAATACGCGGTGCGTGTGTTAGGCGAAGTGACCGCGGATACCATTAAAAACCTAAAAGAAGGTGTTGAGCTGGACGATGGTCCTGCGCATTTTGACGTGGTGGCTAAAGCAGGTGGTGACGGTGCGAATCAGTGGTATCACGTAATTTTACGCGAGGGCCGTAATCGGGAAGTACGCCGTTTGTGGGAATCACAGGGCGTACAGGTCAGCCGTTTGATGCGTGTGCGTTATGGCACGGTAACGTTACCACGAGGACAAAAACCAGGCCGTTGGGAAGATCTACCGGATGATGACGTGAATGCCTTGCGTAAAAACGTGGGGCTCAGTGAAAAGGTTACACGCGGCGATAAAACACGTGGCGGTTTTTCACGAAAGACATTTTCCAACAAGCCTGCTTCGAGTAAACAACGTACTGGCGGGCCGCGTAAAACCACAAAGAGTCGTCGTTAGCAGACATATTCCCATCGCGCGAAGAGTGAACGTTTTCTCAGTTTTTTTCGCCATCCTTTCCTAGAATTCACACCTGTCCATTATCTTCAGTTTGTTTCTTTCCCGGTTGAGGAAAAATACGAACAAAGTGTGAACCGTATCACAAAGTTGAATTTCCTCTTTAGATATCGTTGAAGCTAATAATAGAATATCGTAAACAGATGTGGGGTTGGCGATGTCAAATAAGGATTCGATTAAATGCTTGAGCCAACGGGCTCCAGGCGTTGTGTTATGGGCGAGTGCTTTAGCAGAACGTTACCCTCGTGGTTACTTAACCTTGACACTGCTATTTATGTTGTTGGGCTTCTCCTTTCTATTCTTATTTCCTTATCTCCTG
>CAZXZI010000033.1:0-25909 GCA_964645165.1 uncultured Ectothiorhodospiraceae bacterium | reverse complement strand
CTCCCGACATCCTGCTCCCAAAGCAGGCGCGCTACCAGACTGCGCTATACCCCGAACGAGCGGCGCATTATAGCGGCAGAGTTGCGCGGATGCTATTGGCTTTTGCAGGCTTTTTGCAGAAAAAGTACATTTGTTTGGAAAACTCGTTGCGAAAAGACATTGTCGCAAACGAAGACCGCGTGCGATCATAGCGCCCCCAGAAATCGTGGTGTTTTGTCTGACAATTTAAGGTAGTGGGAGCACGTAACACATGAGCGCACAGATTATCGACGGCAAGGCCATCGCCGCCGAACTTCGCAAAGACATAAAAACCCGGGTTGAACAACGACTAGCCGAAGGCAAGCGTGCACCGGGGCTGGCAGTGATTCTGGTGGGTGCCGACCCGGCCTCCCAGGTCTACGTGGGCAGCAAACGCCGCGCCTGCGAAGAAGTGGGCTTCGTCTCCATCGCCCATGACCTGCCCGCCGGCACCAGCGAAGCCACCCTGCTAGCACTCATCGACGAGCTCAATAACGATGCCAGCATCGACGGCATCCTCGTGCAACTACCGCTGCCCAAACACATCGGCACCGAAAATATCATCGAGCGCATTCATCCCAACAAGGATGTGGACGGCTTCCACCCCTACAACGTCGGCCGACTGGCATTGCGCCAACCAGCGCTGCGTCCTTGCACCCCACGCGGCATCATCACCCTGCTGGAAAAAACCGGACAGGCGATTCGCGGCATGGACGCAGTGGTCGTTGGCGCTTCCAACATCGTCGGTCGCCCCACCAGCCTCGAGCTGCTACTGGCCGGTTGTACTGTCACTACCTGCCACCGCTTCACTAAAGACACCGAAGCCCACGTACGCCGCGCTGATTTAGTGGTGGTGGCCGTGGGCAAACCCGGCATCGTCAAAGGCGAATGGATCAAACCCGGCGCCATCGTCATCGACGTGGGCATCAACCGCCTCGACAACGGCAAGCTAGTGGGTGATGTGGATTTTGAAAGCGCCAGCCAAAATGCCGGCTGGATCACCCCCGTACCCGGCGGTGTCGGCCCAATGACCGTGGCGACGCTGTTGCAGAACACTGCAGATGCAGCGGATCAGTTGCACAAGTAGCCCGCTCTTCACCAACAATCATTATTACCGTCATTCCGGCGAAGGCCGGAATCCAGTGGGTTTAACGAAGCTCTAGATTATTCGCTACGCTCACCCTTCGGGTCGCCTTTGGCGTTCAACGCGCTACGCGCTTATGTTCCGGCCTGCGCCGGAATGACAGGTATTTCAGGGAATTTCAGGGAATTTCATTATTCCCGGCGCCAATCTGTCGTGCCGTCCGGTCGGTCTTCTAACACAATACCTTGCTCCGCCAACTCATCACGAATACGGTCGGACTCGGCCCAATCTTTGTTGGTTCTAGCATCGAGTCGTTTATTAATCAAAGCCCATATTTCCTCGTCATTACTGCTACCTTGAAAAAACAAGTCTGGCTCACGTTCTAGCAAACCTAATATTTGGCCTAACTTTTTTAGGCTTATTGCACAATGTGCCGCCACTTCCAAATCATCCTCATCCCTTAGCCTATTAATGTACTTAGCAATTGAAAATAAAGCGGAAATAGCTTGTGGCGTATTAAAATCATCATCCATCGCACTCCAGAAACTTGAAACTGAATCAGCTGGAATAAGAATATTGGTACTTGAAATAGAGTCCTGAATATAACCAGGAATATCTAAACCACGCAATGCCGTGTACAAGGTCGTCAACGCCGCCTTCGCTTCGTCCAGATGCTTATCAGAATAATTCAGCGGACTACGATAATGACTATTGAGAATAAAGAACCGCACCACTTCCGGATCATAATTTTTCAGCACCTCACGAATCGTAAAAAAATTCCCCAACGACTTGGACATCTTCTCTTCGTCCACACGCACAAAACCATTGTGCATCCACACGTTGACGAATTTCTCACCGGTGGCCGCTTCACTTTGCGCGATCTCATTTTCATGATGGGGAAATTGCAAATCCAGTCCGCCGCCGTGGATATCAAAATGATTCCCCAGGCAGCCAGTGGACATGGCCGAGCATTCGATGTGCCAGCCGGGTCGACCATCCCCCCAGGGTGAAGACCAGGACGTGCCCTCCTCGGGCTTGGCCATTTTCCACAGCACAAAATCCAGCGGGTCATCTTTAGCTGCCACCACATCGACACGCGCGCCAGAGCGCAGATCGTCGGTATTTTTGCCGGAGAGTTTGCCGTAGCCTTCAAAACTGGACACGTCATAATACACGTCTCCCCCGTTTGCGCCCTGGTAGGCGTAACCCTTGTCCACCAGGGTCTGGATCATGGCGATAATCTCATCCATGTGCGCGGTGGCGCGCGGCTCCTCGTCCGGATGCAACACACCCAGCGCACCAGCATCGGCATTCATTTCATCGATAAACCGCTGTGTCAGTGCGCCTATAGCCTCACCATTTTCATTGGCGCGTGCGATGATCTTGTCGTCAACGTCGGTGATATTGCGCACGTAGGTGACGTGATCGTCGCCAAACACCTTGCGCAAATACCGGTTCACCACGTCGAACACCACCAACACCCGCGCGTGGCCGATGTGGCAGTAGTCGTACACCGTCATGCCGCAGACGTACATGCGTACGTTTTTCGGGTCGATAGGAGTGAAGGGTTCTTTGCGTTTGGTGAGGTTATTGTGAATGTGCAGCATGTTTTGCTCTGGGGTTTTCAAGATAAATGGCACAGAGGGTCGCCTGGGCGTTCGGTGGCGGCAATGGTAGCGAAATCTGCCTCTGATCACAAAAGCCCGGCAGTTTTTGTCAACACGCCAGTGCTTTCTCGAAACGGGCAAACCCGATATCATTGCTCGCCTGACCATTCGTTGACTAACCCAACAAAAGGAATCACCGCATGAATGCCCTGACTCGCCTCTCCCTACTCTGCGTCCTGCTCATTGTATCGCTCAGCCCCGCTGTTGCTGATGACCAGCATCCCCGCGTACGCCTGACCACCAGTATGGGTGACATCGTGCTGGAGCTGGATCGCGAAAAAGCACCCAAGACCGTGGAAAACTTTTTGAACTACGTGCAGGAAGGTTTTTATAACGGCACCATTTTCCACCGCGTCATTGACGGCTTTATGGTGCAAGGCGGCGGCTTCACCCAGGATTTCCAGAAAAAACCCGTCCACGCGCCGGTGGGAAATGAAGCCAACAACGGGCTGAAAAATCTCAACGGCACCATTGCCATGGCCCGCACCAACGATCCCCATTCTGCCACTGCACAGTTTTTTATTAACGTAGCCGACAATGGCTTCCTCGATCATCGTTCTCCCACGCCGCGCGGCTGGGGCTATGCCGTATTTGGCAAAGTGGTTGAAGGCATGGACGTCGTCAGCAGGATTCGTAAAACACCTACCGGCAGCGGCGGCCCCTTCCGCAAGGACGTGCCACGCACTCCCGTGGTCATCGAAAAAGTCACCTTGGGTGACGCAGCACCGACAGCGTCAACGGCAGTCGCACCGGCAATGCAATAAAACTACCGACAACATTTGTTTATCTCTAATTAAGGATGACACCATGATTCGCTTAACTACCACGATGGGTAACATCGACATTGAACTGGATTTCGACAAAGCGCCCAAAAGCGCGGCCAACTTTCAACAATATGTAGAGGATGGTCACTTTGATGGCACCATTTTTCATCGCATCATCGACGGCTTCATGATTCAGGGCGGCGGCATGCTGCCAGACATGTCGCAGAAAGACACACGTGCGACCATTGAAAACGAAGCCGACAATGGCCTGAAAAATGTTAAAGGTTCACTGTCCATGGCGCGCACTAATGATCCGCATTCAGCCTCTTCGCAATTTTTTATTAACGTCGCCGACAATGCCTTCTTGGATCATACCTCACCCACACCACAAGGCTGGGGCTACGCCGTATTTGGAAAAGTGGTCGACGGTATGGACGTGGTAGAAAAAATGAAAGGTGTTTCAACTGGTTCGCGTTCTGGTCACCAAGATGTGCCTAACGAAGACGTCGTCATCGAAAAAGCTGAAGTACTTGACGCTGAATAATTCCAAACCCTACACCCGGAAAAGACCAGCCAGCTACGCCTTGTGAGCACATTCTTTTGAGCACACGGTTTTGACCACGCTGTTTATTGCGGACCTGCATCTCTCCGGGGAGCGTCCCAACATCATTCGTCTATTTCAGACGTTTCTTAAAGAAGAAGCCAGCCAGGCAGAGGCGCTGTATATTCTCGGTGATTTGTTTGAGGCCTGGCTGGGTGATGATGCCGTGCAGCCGGATATGCTTGACGTGCTGGCGGACATCAAACACCTAACAGAAAATGGTGTGCCGGTTTATGTGATGGTGGGCAACCGGGATTTTCTGCTCGGCACAGTGTTTGAAAAAATGACGGGCTGCACGCTATTGCCCGACCCCAGCATCATTAATCTCTACGGCACCGACACATTATTAATGCACGGAGATACTTTGTGTACCGATGATGTGGATTATCAAGCCTTTCGTAAACAAGTGCGCAACCCGCAATGGCAAAAGGCGGTACTCGCCAAACCCATTGAAGAACGCATAAAGATAGCTCGCGAAGCCCGTGCAGAAAGCCGTGCTCGCACCGCAGAAAAATCAGAAGAAATAATGGATGTGAATGCGCAAGCAGTTGCAGGGGCCTTTCGTGAGCAGGGCGTTAGCCGCATGATTCACGGCCACACACACCGACCTGCCGTGCATGAAATCTGCGTCGACAACCAGGCTGCCACACGCATTGTGCTGGGCGATTGGTACGCGCAAGCCAGTGTTCTACGGGTCAGCGCTGACAACATCACGTTGACCTCGCAGAGCTAAAAATGCATTTTCAAACGCGTTATTGACTCATCGGCATTTTCTTCGCGCCCGGCATCTTCGCTAACACATCTCCAATGGAGTACTGCTCAAAATCTTTGGGCAAATCGAACGACCCTTCTTTTGCCTGCACATCTGTGCGGTAGTCTTTCAAAAAGCGTTGGTAACCTTGTTTGTCCCACTCACGAATCGGCAGGCCATGATCCATATGTTTAGTGGCATAAAAGATATTTAATGACAAATCGCAAGCATCCAATAAACTTTTGGGCGTGCGATTAACCGTGGTGGCATGTTCGCCCGCAAGCACCAATCGAAATTCACGCATGGCTGACACCACATCCGGCATAAAATCTTTTGGCATCACTACGGCATCGTAGCAATGCTTGCCGTTGGCGGTGTATTGATAATGTGTAGCTTGCTTGCCGTTGATTTTAGGGATGGCGGCAGAAGGTTGTGATTCTTCCTGGTAATCCAGTGCGATCGGCGATTTAATCTTTATGGGTTTATTACGAATCACCAGAATCGTTTTGTCATCCTGGTTGACATTATAAATCGTTTTTTCTTTGCGATTGAACAACACGAAGTCATCTGGCGAACGCACATCTGACATGTGCAAATAACCTTCGTTTATAAAAATGCGCGTGGTAAAAGGTTCTGATCCCTGTTCACGCTCCATCATAATCAACATGGTTCCGGGGGCATCTTTTAATTTAGCAATCATTTCTGCGGTTGGCTTCGTTGCCTGATTCGCACAGGCGGCTAAAGCGGCCAATAAAAAACCTGCAAGCAATATTTTTGCTACACCTTGTTTTTTCAACGTCATCATTAATGCTGTCACTAACCTAGCCCCTCCAAATACGTTAATTCACTTTCACTGAAACCAGCGGCAAGCCGTGCGGTACGATGCAATTTGCCTTTGGTTCTCGCACCATTTTTTCCATTGGCCTTCATATATTGTTCAAACAGACCACGAAAGGTGTCATCCGGTTCCAATTTTCGTTGCTCGCACAGATAGCGAAACCAGCGTGTGCCAATTTCCACATGGCCGATTTCATCGTGCAGGATAATCTCCAGAATACCCACCGCTGCCTGGTCACCACGATCGGACAGCTTTTTCATGATGCCCGGGGTTACATCCAGCCCCCGCGCTTCCAGCACCCGCGGAACCAGTGCCATGCGCACCAACGGGTCGTGTGCGGTTTTTTGCGCCATTTCCCACAAACCGTTATGCGCATCAAAATCTCCGTAATCATACCCCAGCGTTTGTAAATGATCGCGCACTAACTGGAAATGATAGGCTTCCTCGTCTGCTACCTGCAGCCAGTCATCATAGTAAGCCTCCGGCAAATCGCGGAACCGATACACCGCATCCAGCGCCAGATTAATGGCATTGAACTCGATGTGGGCAATAGCATGGATTAATGCCGCGTGGCCTTCCGGGGTGTGCAGGCTGCGACGGTGTAGGTTTTTGGGAGCCACCAAACGGGGTTGCAGGGGACGACCCGGGTCACCGATGGGGTCTGCTTCGCCACTGCGTTGTAACGGGATCTCCCCCGACCGCCAGCGAGAAAATGTAGCCCGGGTCTGAGCGGATTTGTCGGTTGGATCGTTGATGGCCAGGCAATGCTGAACATCGCCAAACACCCCGGGGCACCCACTTTGCTGCTTTCCGGGCTTATCCACCTTGTAACTCCTGCGGCATGTGGTTCAGAACACTCAATGAGAAATAAGGCCGCCATTGTAACCCGTCGCAACACAACCGCGCGCATCACACCACAAAATCACTCAACCGCACCGGCTGCCGCTTCGCCCCCCACTCACCGGGTGATCCATCAAACACCCCCGCACACTGCGCACCGCAGGATGTGCAGTGTCCATCATTGGTCAGATTCCAGTCGGATAACACGTACCAGTCCCGACCGATGAGCTTTGTACCACATTCGTGGCAGTAGGTGCTCTCACCCTTTGCGTCGTGCACATTACCGGTGTAGACATAACGCACGCCATTTTTAAGCGCGATTTCACGGGCGCGAACCAGAGTCTCAAACGGCGTCGGGGGTACATCCTGCATTTTCCAGTCCGGGTGGAAAGCCGTGAAGTGCATGGGCACGTTTGGGCCTAGTTCCTTCACCACCCATTTTGTCATCTCGTCGATCTCGGCCTCGGAATCGTTGTAGCCCGGGATCAACAAGGTGGTGATTTCCAACCAGACATCGGTTTCGTGCTTGATGTACTTCAGCGTATCCAACACGGGCTGCAAATGGCTGCCGGTCACCTTGTGATAAAAATCCTCGGTGAAGGCTTTGAGATCCACGTTGGCGGCGTCCATGTTTTCAAAAAATTCAACGCGCGGTTCTTCACAGATGTAACCCGCGGTGACCGCAACATTTTTGATGCCCAGCTTGCGGCACTCCTTGGCTACGTCCACGGCGTATTCAAGGAAGATAACCGGATCGTTGTAAGTGTAGGCCACACTACTGCAGCCTAACTCCTTGGCGGCACGCGCCAGCGTTTCTGGCGCAGCGCTATCGGCCAGCGTATCCATCTCGCGGGATTTGCTCATATCCCAATTTTGGCAGTACTTGCAGGCTAGATTGCAGCCCGCCGTGCCAAAAGACAGCACCGGCGTACCCGGCAGAAAATGATTGAGCGGCTTTTTCTCAATGGGATCGATGCAAAACCCGCTGGAGCGACCGTAGGTGGTGAGCACCATTTCATCGCCCTGCCGGGCACGCACAAAACACAGACCTTGCTGATCTTCATGCAGTTTGCAAAACCGTGGGCACAAATCGCACTGCAGACGGCCGTCATCCAGCCGATGCCAGTAACGGGCCGGTACCACACTCGATGTTTTTGCTACGGCAGTCATTTTGAACTCCTTTGCCCACAGACGTTCTATACTTTCATTATAGTGAATGGGGACGAAATGACATGAGCACAACCCGACGACCCGCTGTTGCGGGCATGTTTTATCCCGCTGATGCCACGCAGTTGCACGCAGACGTGCGGGGCTATCTTCACGCCGCCGAGGCGCAGCAGTCGGCGCAAGTTCCCAAGGCCATCATCGCGCCGCACGCCGGTTATGTGTATTCCGGCCCAGTGGCCGCTAGCGCCTATGCGCAATTGCAACCTACGCACGACCGTATTCAGCGCGTGGTGTTGCTCGGCCCCTCACACCAGGTGCCATTTCGCGGCCTGGCCACCAGCAGCGCTAATAATTTCACCACGCCGCTGGGCGAGATTCCGCTCGATAGAACGGCCATCGACAGTCTCGCTGACCTCCCACAGGTACATCAATTGGATGAAGCACACGCACAGGAACACAGTCTGGAAGTCCACCTGCCTTTTTTGCAGGAGGTGATAGACAACTTCCAGTTAGTGCCGCTAGTGGTGGGTGATGCCAGCCCCTCTGAAGTGGCCGAGGTGCTGGAACGTTTGTGGGGCGGGCCAGAAACGGTGATCGTGATCAGTTCTGACCTCAGTCACTACCACGATTACGCCACAGCCCGGCGCATGGATCGTCATACTTCCGATGCCATCGAACATCTGCAAGCCGAGGCCGTGCATTCCGAAAATGCCTGCGGTTGTGTACCCGTCTCCGGCCTACTGTATCTCGCCCGAGAGCATGGCCTGCACGCTGACACCGTGGATCTTCGCAACTCGGGTGACACCGCAGGCCCACGGGATAAAGTCGTAGGGTATGGCGCCTATGTCTTCCATTGAAACCAGCAACCCAAGCAAGCTCTGCGAGGAAGAACACATACTGCTACGCAAGGTGGCAAAAGATGCCGTGGAGTATGGCCTGCAAAATGGGATGCCACCCAGCGTCGGCACCACACGTTACCCCCAACCGTTACGCGAGCCCGGCGCCAGCTTTGTCACCCTGAACAAGCACGGCGAACTACGCGGTTGCATCGGTTCCCTGGAAGCACACCGACCACTGGTGGAAGACGTGGCCCACAATGCCTACGCCGCCGCCTTTGCTGACCCACGGTTTCCGCCGGTCAGCGCACGAGAACTACCCGCACTGGAATATCACATCTCCGTGCTCACCCCCGCCGTTCCCATGCAGTTTTCTTCAGAGGCGGATTTGCTCAGCCAGATACGACCGGGTATCGATGGACTGGTACTGGAAGACGGCTGGCATCGCGGCACCTTTTTACCCGCAGTTTGGGAATCACTGCCCGATGTGACTCAGTTTTTACACCACCTAAAATTAAAGGCAGGGCTGCCAGTCGATTATTGGTCAAATGCGTTGAAGGTTTCGAGATACACCAGCGAATCATTTTGAGACAACACACTTCCTCCAGCCAGAAAGGTATTACCCGCAAAATAACGAACTTTGGGTTAGTCTCAACGTTGTATTGTTGTGATGCGGAACTGCTTAAATGAAAAAAATACTCGTCATCGGTTATGTGTGGCCAGAGCCAAACTCCTCAGCAGCAGGAAGACACATACTGTCAATCCTGCGAAAATATAAACAGGAAGATTGGCAAGTTGAGTTTGCAACGGCTTCTCAACCCACAGATCATATGATTGATCTCGCTAGCGAAGGAATATCGAGTCAAAGCATTACCTTAAATTGCGATAGTTTTGATGCATATATAGCAGAGTACCAACCCGATATCGTTATGTTCGACCGTTTTATGATGGAAGAACAGTTTGGCTGGAGAGTCGAAAAGAATTGCCCGGATGCCCTTAAAATTTTAGACACAGAAGATCTGCAATGTTTACGGCATGCCCGACACCAGGCACATAAAGCGGGTCGCAAGCTTACGCAAGCCGACCTGTTCAGTGATCTGGCAAAACGTGAGATAGCCACCATATTACGCTGTGATATTTCGCTGATCATCTCCAGCTTTGAAATGGAATTATTAGTTAATACCTTTAAAGTGGATGCCAGCTTGCTGCATCATCTGCCATTTATGGTTGACCTAAAAAACTGCCCGGCAAAAACAGTTGATTTCTCTGCTCGCAAACATTTCATGACGATAGGTAATTTTCGTCATGCGCCAAACTGGGATGCCGTATTGTATCTACAAGAGATCTGGCCATTGATCAGAAAAAGACTCCCTGAAGCTGAACTGCATATTTATGGGGCCTATCCACCGCCGAAGGCAACTGCCCTACATAACCCGACAACGGGTTTTTTAATCAAGGGATGGGCTGAGAATGCATTTACCGTAATGGAACAATCTCGTATTTGCCTAGCGCCATTAAGGTTTGGTGCTGGCATTAAAGGTAAATTGATCGATGCCATGGTAATGCAGACGCCGAGCATTACAACAACAATAGGTAGCGAAGGAATGCACCGGGGAGAACCCTGGCCCGGTGCAATTACTGATGATCTCGCTGAATTTACGGAGGCCGCTGTCGAGTTATATTCTAATAAACAAGCCTGGCTAAAGGCGCAAAATAATGTGACCAATTTATTAAATACACGATATGACAGTGACAAGCTTGGCGATCCGCTGATAACAAAAATAACTGCGACAAAAGAAAATCTGGAACAACATCGCTTAAATAATTTTACGGGCGGGATGCTCAAACATCATTCCATGATGAGCACTAAATATATGTCACAGTGGATCGCGGCAAAAAATATGAATGGTTAATTTAACGTATGGACTTTCTGAAACCGAAAAATCCTACTTATCGCATTTACCAACAGAACCAATACTACAAACGCTACCATCCAGCCAAATAGCATGATCCAGTTTGGCACCCTGAAGCCTGGCTGTCTTCAACTTTGCTCCAGTTAGATCAGCATTACTTAAGTTGCTTTCGCGCAAGTCGGCATTGGTAAGATCCACGCCCTGCAAAATGGCGTAGGAAAGGTCTGCACTATGCAGATCGACTCCAGCCAGATCGGCGTTACGCATGTTGGCACCGAGCATGATGGCCTGAGTCAGTTCTGCGCCTGTCAGGTTGGCTCCCACCAGATTGGTGTAAGCGATATCCGCACCCGCCAGGTGGGCGCCACGCAGATCCGCGCCAGCCATATTGGCATTTCGCAGGTGCGCGCCACGCAGGTCGGCGGTAACCAGCTTCACCCCTTCCATTAGACAATTACTCCAGTTCACCCAGGGTTGAGCCAGTGCGTTGCAGTCGGCACTTTCCTGTTCTTGCCAGGGTTGGAAATACCAGGCGGCACCAATGATGCTGGCCAGAAATAAGGTCACGACTACGCCACGGAGAAAATAATGCTGCTTACGCTGTTCGGCGGCCTCGGCAATGGCTGTTTTGATTTCGCGATGCCGCAGGATGGCGTCTTCTTCATCTTCACGACGGCCATTGTCGGTACTGCGGCGATCCGGCATGGGATCACCGGGCTTGGACTCGTCACGACGATCACGGGCGTTGCGCTCATCTTCGCGCATGCGGGCGATCATCAATTTTTCGTAGGCCTCAGGATCACTGAGATCGGCCTTTAATTCTTCAGGTACCAACACGGGCACGTCCGACACTTTTTGCCAACTGAGCTGATCCGTGCTCAATTCGTCGGTATCATGAAGCCGACCTAGCAGGATAAATCGGGATATCTGCGGCGCCGGAAATGGGCCACGGATTTGATTATCCCTGCGGGTGTACCAGCGTTGTTTGGTTTGCATTCAATTCCCCTGACGGGTGCCCGATATGGGTTAAAGTATAGTTATGTCATTACAGTCGAATTATTCCAACTCACCTCTAAGGTCGGCAGATTTTATGATTTTTTTAGCGAATTTTGGCTCCAGCACCAATAAAAATGGCTGCTGACTAATAACGTGGATATTACTGGCATCCAAAACCCCATCAATACCGATTTGCTGGCCAAATCGCCGCAGGGCATTGTGGATGCCTGGAAGGTAGGGCAGTTGGTAAACGCCTCGGCCGTTTCTGGTCAAAAGAATGGCCAGGCCACGGTGAATATCAACGGAGCACTGCTGCTAGCGCAGACCCAGTTCCCGCTCAAGCCTGGGCAGCCCCTGCAATTGGAGGTATCCAACCTTGCGGAGCTGACGGTGTTGAAGGTGGTTGCCAATACGGATGGAAAATCGGCTAACCTGCCGCCCATTACCGTGAGTCTGTCGCCGCAGCCCCAACTACTGAGTCAATTACAAATCGGCCAGCAATTGAATGCTGTGTTAACCCGTCCGCTGGATGCCCAACAAACTCGCACTCTGCTGGAACTGGCAGGTAATCGCATTAGCGTGCAGCTTTCGCAGGCGCTTCCCAGCAACACCAGTCAACAGCTCAAACTGGAAGTGGTGAGCCCCGGAGCCATTGCAGCGTTAAAAATTTTGCCGCCAGCCACCGTTTCGGATAGCGCTACACTTTCTCAGGCACTTCGCACTACCCTGCCTCGACAAATACCTCTACCGCCTCTACTCCGCAACCTCGCGCTCATCGTTAAAAATCGTGCAGAGAATATCTCTGGCATAGCGCCTGCCAGCACCCCAGCAAATAGCCGGCGTACGAGTTCGTTACCGCCACTCCCACAACCGCTGGTGGAATTGGTACGCAGTGTGGTGGAGAAATTACCGCGCAGTGAAAACATCACCACCGGCGAAGGGCTAAAACAGGCCGTGGCACAATCTGGTTTGTTCATGGAAGCCAAACTCGCGCAGGCGTTGCAGCAACCCAAAACGGGCAGCACAACACCGCCCATTGATTTTAAGGGGGGTCTGCTAAGCCTGCTGCTGACCCTGCTTAACTTCAGCAAAAATCCGCAAACAAGCATACCGTCAAGCCATACGCCGTCTATGTCAAATGCTACAATCCATGCTCAGGGTGGAGCACAGCCTGGTGCACAAGCCACGTTGAGTCAATCCATGAATCTGCAACAAACACTCACTGAATTATTGCGCAGTGTGGAAGGTGGCCTGGCGCGTTTACAACTCAGTCAACTGGTGTCCAGTACGCCAGATGACGATGGCAAACGTGCCTGGGTGATGGAGTTGCCCGTGCGCACGGATACACATATCGACGTGATTCAATTACGGATTGAAAAAGAAAAAGAAAACCGCACGTCAAAACAAACTGCCATCTGGACAGTAACGCTGGCACTGGAACTGGGTGGCTTGGGTCCGGTGCAGGCACGCATCACCTTAGTGAATAAAACCGTGAGCACGAATTTTTGGGCCGAACAGGCACACACTACAGAATTAATTCAAGAACATTTAAATATTTTACAACACCGTTATCGGGAAGTGGGGCTTAGCATCGGCACGCTCCAGGCACACCACGGTATGGCACCAGAACCTGTAGCACCCGATGCCAACCTGCCACATATCTTGCTGGACGAAAAAGTATGAAAAAGAAACTGCCAACTACGGCCGTCGCTTTGCACTACGATGGCAAAGAAGCTCCTCGCGTTACTGCAAAAGGCACCGGAGAGCTCGCAGATAAAATTATTGCCCTGGCCAAAGAACACGGCATCCCACTGCAAGAAGATGCCGCACTAATTTCATTGTTATCAAAACTGGATTTAGGTGACGAGATACCGCAGGCACTTTACACAGCCGTGGCAGAGATAATTGCCTTTGCCTACATTTTAAATGGCAAGGTACCCGAAGGATTTGAACCGCCGACGGATGCAACGTAATCGAAAAAACCTACGAGGCCTTCTTGATGCGTTGTGCCAGTGCCACCAACTCCGCCTCTCCACGAGCAATGCCACAATCCGCAATCACTTCTTCTAACTCGGCACCTTTATTCATCATCTTGCTGGCCTGTCGATAGCTTTGGGTAGCCGGTGATTTCATTTCCAATTGATCCTGACGTTGCACCAACGAATGTGCGCGCTGCTCCAAGTGTGCAAGATGCTCGCCCAGATTCACCGCGCCGGCACACACGGCACCGACATCAGTTTGTAAAGCATGAAGGATGTCCTGCTGTTGTATCAGTTGTGACCGCAGTTGAGTATTTTTGACGTAGGCATAAACCAGTGCCACTAGTCCGCTGGCCAACGCCACACTGGCGATCACTTCAAAAGAAAATTCAATCATCGCTGTCACCTTCTATGCGTATTGCGCCTGTTACGTGTGTTAAACAATCAGGCATATTCATCAATGTTGGTTTGGTCGTCATCATTTTTTTCATCCGGCTCTGTCGGCTTGTGTGGCAACCGATGTTTCTGCTTATCCGGTTTAGCTGGCAACGGGCGAGTTTTTACGATGCCTCGATTTCCACTGACCGGCGGTATGAGTTCGTGATCAGCCATAGTGCGTTTTGTGTATCACAGGGTCTGCTGCCGATCACATTAGACCATCATCTCTGACCACTCTTCATCACTGAGTAATTTGTTGAGATCCACCAGGATCAGTAATTCACTATCGTGGCTGGCCACGCCCTGAATAAATTTAGCGCTTTCATCCGTGCCAACATTCGGTGCCGTCTCAATGTCTGATGAATCCAGATCCACCACCTCAGCGACGCTGTCCACCAAAATGCCCACTACCTGCTCTTCAGATTCGATAATCACCACTCGAGAGGAATCGTCGTTTTCTACCGATGGCAGACCAAAGCGACTTCGGGTGTCGATCACCGTCACCACGTTGCCGCGCAAGTTGATAATGCCCAACACATAACTGGGCGCTCCGGGTACGGGAGCAATCTCCGTGATACGCAAGACTTCCTGCACCTGCATAACATTGATGCCGTACTTTTCATTTTCCAGTCGAAAAGTGACCCACCGTAGGGCATCACCCGTATTCATATTTGTCGATTTACTGGCTGTTGCACTCATTAAGGGTCACCTTTAACTTGTTGATTTTGCATAATCTCTGGCCAGACCAAAAAGTCCAGCGTCATTAATCGGTCACTTACGACGTTATACCCCAGCAAATGCATGATTCGTACCATCTTCAAACTATAGAGATCGCCCGTCAAAGACCTTTCAAGCCTGCCTTTAATTGTGCACACAGCAGGTCAACCTCAAGTAATGCACACATTTGTTCGATTATCGTACCCGCCAGCCAGGGTCGTTTGCTTTGCTGCGCACGCCACCGCACATCGTCAGCCTCAAGACTGAGTACCTGCGAAATACTGTCTGCCGCCAAACCGAATTTGCCGTCTTCGAGTAAGATAATAAATTTCATGCGCTCTGCCGTTGGCTGAGCAGCAGAGGCACCTTCGTCGGGCATAATGATTTGAGCCACATCCACCACTTGCACATTTTGTCCACGGTTCGGTAACAAGCCGATCACCCAGGGTGCATAACCTGGCAGCTCGGTGATTTCCTCCGCCAATTCGACGATGCCGTTTAATTTTTCCAACGGTGCCGCCAAAGTCACCCCCGCAACCTGAAAGCTCAGACACTGAAACGACGCCTGCGCCCAATCAGGAGCCGCAATGCGCGTTTGCGGTTGTGGTTTTCCGGCTTGCGCTTCGTCTGATGTGTTCGTTGTTTCTGGCGTTGTTTCTGGCGTTGTTTCTGGCGTTGTTTCTGGCGTTGTTTCAGTCGCCCGTTCCAGCGCTTTTTCTAAAGCAGGGTCATCAATAACTTTTGTGACAGCATCAGGCTCAGCTTCAGAAATCAGACCAGCCTCACCCAACATTGCATCGAGATACACACGCAAGGCATGTTGTGGTTCAACCAGTGTATGATTTTCATGAGCTTTTTTGCGCATGATGCTAAGAGGCTCCCATGGCTACCGGTGGGTGCCCTTGAGATGCCGGTGACAATAAATCATTCAGAAGTTCGCCATAGGCCAGTGAGCCACGATCATTCGGTGAACGCAACGGCAGTGGTATGCCCTTTCGGCTCGCTTCACGGAATTCGGTATCAATGGGTATTACTGAACGCCACACGCTTGAAATATATCGATCTCGTAAATGCCGCAATGTGCCAATGGAGGCACGAGTTCGGCGGTCAAACATAGTGGGTAAAATAGTGTATTCGGGAACCCTGTGATTGGCACGTCCGATCATGCTTAAAGTGCGCACCATGCGTTCAAGTCCTTTGACTGCAAGGAATTCCGTCTGTACGGGAATGATTAAATGCTCACAGGCTGCCAGTGCATTGACCATTAACACACCAAGCAAGGGTGGGCAGTCAATCAGTGCAAAATCGTATTCAGCAGACAATAAATCCAATGCATGGTTGACGACTAAACCCATCCCGTCGGAAGTGCTCAGTTGACGATCCAATGTAGCTAGTGCAGTAGATGCTGGTAATAACGAGAGATTTTCAAAACGTGTTTTGTGAATAAGTTTTTGTGGAGGAATAGTAAGTCGTGATTGTTCAATTTGAAACAATCGATACAAACTATTATCCGTACGATCAGGGTCAAGACCAAAATAGGAGGACATGGAGCCATGAGGATCCATGTCAAGTAACAGCGTACGCTGACCGCGTTTTGCCAGTAAGCCACCCAGGCTAACAACCGAAGTCGTTTTTCCCACTCCTCCTTTTTGATTGGCGACGGCCCAGACTTTCAAAACGGCATCTCCGAAGTTGATTACTGACGGGCAGGAGGCAAGAGGTTTACGGGACCAAAACCTTTTTTAGGTGAGCTGGTTTTCGTGTTCCTTATCTTACGTTTTGCCGCAATTGTTTTCTCCAATTGCTCGGAACGGCTGGTTCTACGCGCAATAGCATCTGATAAAACGACAATTTTGACACGCCTATTTTTCTGACGACCTGCTGCAGTATTATTTTTAGCGATGGGTTTAAACTCACCAAAACCCACTGCAGATAAGCGTGTTGGTTTTACCCCAGCGCGTGAAAATAAATGGACTACACTGGCAGCACGGGCGGCTGATAATTCCCAATTTGACTGGAAATCTTCAGTATCAATTGGCACGTTATCCGTAAACCCTTCAACCTGAATCTGATTGTCAAATCCACCTAAAACTTTTGCCACAACACGTAAGACAGGCCTCGCTTTTGATTGTAACTTGGCTCTACCGCTACTAAAGAGAATGCTCGATTTAATCTCTATTTCTATCCACAGGTCATTCTTCTTCAGCTTTACCAGTTTTTTATCAATCAGCGGGGACAACTTTTTCTCAACCTGAGAAGAAATCTTACGGAGATTTATTTTGTCCTTTTGACTGGCTTGTACACCACCATAAGAAGATAAGTTCTGACTTTGTGAACTATTTGGAGTGGAAGAACTGGCCGCCCTAGAAACTATCGGGGGTTTTAATGGGTTGTTTAACTTTATGGGTAGACCCGCTTCTGATGGATTAAATGCCGAAGAAATTGAATCAGACAAAACGCGGTACTTGCCTTCATTGACGGAAGAAATAGAATACATTACTACAAAAAAGGCAAATAATAAGGTTATAAAATCTGCATAGGAGACTAACCATCGTTCATGGTTTTCATGCTCTTCCTGTTTTTTTTTACGCGCCATGATAATTATTCCTCGCGAATTAGCTGGAGATGGCTAACCGGTAAATCCGCGCAATTTTGTTTCGATATTTCTTGGATTCTCACCTTCGGCAATTGAAATGACTCCTTCAATGATCATTTCATAGAGTTGAGACTGTGCATGTACTTGCGCTTTTAATTTACCCGCCACAGGCAAAAAAAGAAGGTTAGCCAGACCCACACCATAAATTGTTGCCACAAAAGCCGTAGCGATACCAGAACCGAGTTTTGATGGATCAGCAAGATTTTGCATCACGTGAATCAGCCCCATTACGGCACCAATAATACCAATGGTTGGACTGTAGCCACCCATATTCTCAAAAACTTTTGCCGCCTGAGAGCCAGAATGTTCTTTCGCGTCAAGTTCAACTTCCATTACTCGACGAATGACTTCAGGCTCGCTGCCGTCCACTAATAATTGCAATCCTTTCTGAGCAAAAGGGTTCGTTTCGTTTTCAGCAATATCTTCTAGACCTAAAAGGCCCTCTTTGCGCGCGATATTGCTCCATTCCATAATATTTTCGATGGCTTCCTCGCTACGTAATTTTGGAGGGAAAATAATCCAGAAAAACATTTTGATTGACATCATGAAGACAGGTAATGGTGACTGAAGCATGACAGCACCAATTGAACCACCCAATACAATCAAGCATGCAGGGCCATTAATCAGAGAGCCGATGTGACCACCTTCCAGAAACTGGCCACCTAGAATCGCTCCAAACCCAACGATTAATCCAAGAATGCTGAGGATATCCATATTAGACCTTATCGGCCAAAGCCTTACCAATATCATCCAATGGTAATACCTGATCTACGATACCTGCTTCGGCAACAGCCGCTGGCATACCATAAACAACACAGCTCGCTTCATCTTGCGCCCAAATGGAAGAACCACCCTGTTTAATTTGTTTTGCGCCTTCTCGGCCGTCTGCACCCATACCAGTTAAGACCACTGCCAACGTACCCGTTGGATAAAGTTTGGCAATCGATGTGAACGTAATATCAACACACGGTTTGTAATTTTGCCCTGGCTCACTATCGATGATAGAAATAATATCTTTACCGACTCTTTTCTCGATCACCATTTGTTGCCCACCTGGCGCAAGCAAAGCCAGACCAGCTTCTAAGGCATCGCCATGCTTAGCTTCACGTACATTGATAGCGCAAGCATCATTTAATCTTTGTGCAAATGCGGTAGTGAAACTTCCCGGCATGTGTTGAATCAAAAGGATGGGTACAGGAAAGTTTTTAGGAAGTTGTTTTAAGACGTTTTGCAATGCAACTGGACCTCCCGTCGACGTACCAATAGCGACCAGTTTTGTTTTTCCTTTTTGAAGTGAAATTCTTGTAGTTTTTTGGATGGGTGTTGTTGTAGTTTTCGCACCAGTGCTAGGAGACCTTGGGTGGGTGTGTGATAAAGCCGAAGCTGGGGCTACTGTTGAGCGTGCCAGTTGTCGGCTACCGACTGCACGTACTCTCTCGCATAAAACCCGCTTCGCTTCTTCCCTGTCATTAGAAATATCTTCAAATCGTTTAGGCAAAAAATCTACAGCCCCTGCTTCAAGTGCGTCTAGTGTTGCACGTGCACCGTCAGTCGTAAGGGAAGAAAACATTAGGATTGCTGTAGAAGTCGCCGCCATTATTTTTTTTGTTGCGGTAATGCCATCCATCACAGGCATTTCGATATCCATTGTAATAACATCCGGTTTTAAACGTGCAGCTTTACTCACTGCTTCCATCCCGTTCTCGGCACTGTCAATGACTTTTATTTGCGGATCAGCTTCGAGCATTTCCGTCACGCGACGGCGGAAGAATCTCGAGTCATCTACCACTAACACTCGGACTGCCATTAATTATTTCTCCAATCTCTACACCCGATAGTTGCCTCCCTTGGGATAAACAACCTCAATTCTTTCGTGAGTAGGTGTGCATTAGTCCCGGAAGATCAAGTATTAACGAAATCTTTCCATCACCCGTAATGGTTGCGCCAGCTAAACCCTTCATACCGTGCAATAAGGCACCTAAGGGTTTAATAACAACCTCTTCCTGACCAATCAATCGGTCAACAACAAAACCTACACGTTGCGCACCAATACTCACCACAACGACATGTCCCTCATCAGGAAGTTCGATATTCTCAGATCCCGCAACCAACCACCGTCGTAAGTAAAACAAGGGCAATGCCTTATCTCGAACCATCACGACCAGCTGACCATCAACAACATTCGTATGAGTTAGATCTAGATGAAAGATTTCATTTACGCTAGCTAGAGGTAATGCGAATACCTGTCCTTCAAGTTTTACCATCAATGTCGGCATAATCGCTAACGTCAGAGGCACTTGAATACGAATGATACTGCCGCGCCCTTCTTCCGAATCTATCTCTACCGTGCCATTAAGTTGTTCGATGCGTGTTTTAACAACATCCATACCAACACCACGTCCCGATACATCAGAAATTTCTTGCTTGGTAGAAAATCCCGGTGCGAAAATCAGGTTAAAGCATTCTTTATTTTCCAATCGTGCAGCAGTTTCTTTATCCATCAAACCTTTTTCGACGGCGGCATTGCGCAAGTTATCAGGATTCATTCCTTTGCCATCATCCTGAATCATCAATAAAATATGGTCACCTTCCTGCTCTGCCATTAACACCACTGTACCCGTACGAGGTTTACCGATAGCTTCGCGTTGTGCCGGAGCTTCAATACCATGGTCTACTGCATTGCGTACCAGGTGAACTAACGGGTCGGCTAATGCTTCAACCAGATTTTTGTCAAGGTCCGTGTCTTCACCTTGCATTTCAAGGTTAATTTCCTTTTTGAGATTCCGTGCAAGATCGCGCACCACGCGAGGGAAACGACCAAATACTTTTTTGATCGGTTGCATTCGCGTTTTCATAATTGCCGATTGTAAGTCCGACGTTACCACGTCAAGATTTGAGACAACTTTTGCCATCTCATCATCATGGATTTCCATTCCCAACGTGGCAACACGATTCCTCACCAACACCAACTCACCTACCATATTCATAATATCGTCAAGACGTTTTGTATCAACACGAACTGTGGTTTCAGCTTGTTGTGCCGGCACTTCTTTAGTTGTCACAGGTTCTACTGATTTTTTCTTGACGACTTTATCAGCCACTACCGCTGAACTTTTTTTAGAAGTGGACTTTGTCTTGATTTTCTTTTCAGATTTTTTGTCAACATCTTTCTTCGTTGTATCTAGTGTCTTGTCCTGTGCTATCGGAGTTCCACTACCTTGTAATTGATCAAGTAAGGCCTCAAATTCATCTTCTGATATTTCATCTGACGAACCAGCATTTGACGTTGATGGTTTTACTTCTTTGCTTTCACCAATAGGTTTGTCGGCTGAAACTGAAGAATGCTTGCCTTCACCATGTAACTGGTCAAGCAGAGCCTCGAATTCATCACCTGATATTTCATCGCTACCACCCGCTGGTAGTTCCGGTGATTTCTTCGCACTTTTCGCCGCATCTAGAATAGCTTCGAACTCTGCATCCACATCATCAGTGGCAAGCTCTTCTTTTGACGGTTCTGTGTCAGGCTCTTCTTCTACTTCGTCACCTGTCAGCAAAGCCTCCAGTTTCGCGAGCAATTCAGCTGGAGCTGCTGTTGGCTCTTGCCCTGCCCGTATTTCGTCAAATTGGTCATTTACCACATCAACAACAGGAAGAATAATATCCATTAATCGTGCATTGACTTCCAATTCACCACTGCGAAGATTGTTAAACACATCCTCCGCTCGATGACAGACTTCCACCAAAGCAGTAAGACTTAAAAAACTAGCGCCACCTTTAACCGTATGAAATCCACGGAATACTGCATTAAGCAATTCCGCATCTTTCGGCCGCTGTTCAAGATCGACTAATTGTTCATTGAGCAGTTCAATAATCTCGCCGGCCTCCACCAGAAAATCTTGTAACAGCTCTTCGTCATCATCTATTGCCATAATTAATCTTCGTGTTATAAATGTTTTAAGAATCTAAACCTATGTGGGTCAACTTAGAATCCAAGGCTTGATAACAAATCATCAACTTCATTCTGTCCATTAACAGCAGTTTTTGAAGCAACACCTGGTACCTGTGGGCCTTCTGCTTCAATTCCAGATTTCTCTTCTTTCGTCTCAGGAGTTGACACCTTTTCACCTGTCAGGCGCACAAGTTCCACTAGGTTTCCCTCAACCTCTTCAACCAACTCAATCACGCGCGAAATGATTTGTCCCGTTAAATCCTGAAAGTCTTGCGCCATCATTATTTCATTCAAACCCAAACGGATATCACCCGTATCTTTCTCCGCCTCAACAAAAAAAGTTTCCAACTGATGGCTTAACTCTCGAAATTGCTCGACGGACATTTCACGTTTTTTAAAATTCTGCCAGGACTTTCCAAGATTTTCGATTCTTCCAGACAGTGAATCACACTTTGGCATAGTATTTTCTACGGCCGTTAACGATCTATCTGCAGACTTTTGTGTCATGGTGATGACGTGATGCAACCGCGCACGGGCGTCCGGAATTTCCTCCTCTGCCAACTCATCGATTCGCGTTTCGCTACAAAAGTTCTCCATTGAGTCATGAAGTTGACGCGCCATCTTCCCCACTTCATTATAGATTCCGTTCTCACGTACACCTGAAATATACGATAACAACTCAGAAACTTGCCTATCATTCCCCTCTTGCATGGCACGCACCATGTCTTCTGCATGTTCCAAAATATCCTCATCAATATAGTCGCCATTATTTATTTCATCACTTGACATAATTATCACCCCGCCTCAATTCGTTCAAAGATCTTGTCAATCTTTTCTTTCAGGGTTTGTGCAGTGAACGGCTTAACAATATATCCGTTCACGCCTGCTTCAGCGGCCTCAACAATCTGTTCACGTTTTTGTTCCGCAGTCACCATCAATACAGGAAGACTGGCAAGATCGGAATTCGCCCGGACTTCTTTAAGTAGATCTATACCCTGCATTCCTGGCATGTTCCAATCAGTGACCAAAAAATCAAAATTTCCGCCCTTCAAAATCGGCAGCGCGGTCAGACCATCATCGGCCTCTTGCGTGTTGGTATAACCCAAATCACGAAGCAGATTCTTAATAATTCGCCGCATTGTTGAAAAGTCATCCACAATGAGGATTTTCATTTCGTTATCCAAGACACCCTCCGCTAATCAATCTATTTACTATTCAAAAAAAGACAACCAGTCACTCTATGTTTGTCCATTGCGTCATTCGTGATTGCAATCTAATCACTGCCTGACTGTGAATTTGACACACCCGTGATTCACTCACGCCCAAAATCGAGCCAATTTCACGCAAATTTAATTCTTCGTCGTAATACAATGTCATCACCAGGCGTTCACGTTCGGGTAATCCTGCAATTGCATCGGCCAGACTACGTTTGAAATCTGCCGATTGCAGGCCTTCCAATGGGCCCTTCACCTTTTGCGTTAACGCCTCTGCTCCACCGTGAGATTCCACATCCAGTTCTTCGTAACTAAAGACTCGATGTCCACTCGCTTCTTGTAACAAGCGGTGATAATCCTCCAGTGACACATCCAATTCTCTGGCAATTTCCTGGTCACGTGCATCGCGTCCTGTGGCATTTTCAATATTGCGAACCACTTCAGCCACCATTCTAGCTTTGCGATGTACCGATCTTGGTGCCCAGTCATTTTTGCGGATTTCATCAAGCATGGCACCGCGAATTCGGATACGGGCATAGGTTTGAAAGCTAGCGCCCTGTGTCGCATCGTAATTCTTAAGCGCCTCCAGCAGACCGATCATCCCGGCCTGAATGAGGTCGTCCTGCTGCACACTGGGCGGTAGACGCGACATCAAATGATAGGCAATACGCTTTACCAGTGGCGCGTACTGCTTTACCTGCGAATCAAAATCGTCACTCTGATTCAGAGGCTGGTTATAAGCCTCCGCTTCGGCATACATGACTGCTCCACTCATATCGACGCTCCTATTTCTTGCTGGCTGGCCATAATTAGTCGTTCCACAAAAAACTCCAGTTGGCCACCTGCATTCGCCGGTACTGGCCAACTATCGGCTTTACTGGCGAGTTTCTTAAACGCCAATGCCGATTTACTGCGGGGGAAAGCTTCAACCACCGCCCGTTGCTTTTGTATTGCTTTACGTAAAAAATCGTCGTGCGGGACTACGCCCATGAAATCCAGGGCTGCATCCAGGTAACGATCTGTGACTTTGAGAATTTTGTTATAAAGCGCCCGCCCTTCCTGCGCGCTGTGCACCATGTTTGCGACAATACGAAAACGGTAGATGCCGTACTCTTTATTGAGCAATTTAATCAATGCGTATGCATCGGTAATAGAAGCGGGTTCATCGCAGACCACAACAACCACTTCCTGCGCTGCCCGGGAGAAGGTCACCACATTATCTGAGATTCCTGCCGCAGTATCGATAATCAAAACGTCAGGTGCATAACTGATTTCACTGAAGGCGCTTATCACCCCGGCATGTTGTGCGGTGCTCAATTCCGACATGGCCTGAATGCCCGATGATGCCGGTACCACGCGCATTCCTTGCGGCCCGGCACACATCACTTCTTCCAACGTACGTTCACCGGACAACACATGGGACAAATCATATTGTGTGTGCAAACCTAACATCACATCAACATTAGCAAGACCCAAATCGGCGTCCATTAACATTACGTCTTTGCCTTGACTGGCGAGGCTTATACCCATATTGACGGACACATTGGTTTTACCCACGCCGCCTTTACCACTGGTTACAGCTATTACTCGCACCGGGTGCGGTTTAGCCATTCGGCGAAGCCCCGCTGCTTGATCAATTGTTTCAGCCATGAGCATTTGCCACCATCCCGCTAAACGCTAGATTTAAAGATTCTTGTTTGAGTGCCTGATTGGTTTCCTGTGCCACCAACACCGCACGATTGATTAAGCTATGCCCTCTCGCAATATGGATGTCTTCGGGTACCCGCTGGCCGTCACTGACATAGGTCACCGGGATATTGTGTTCCATCATTGCGGACAATGCTCCGCCCAGGCTGGTGGTTTCATCCAGTTTGGTGACAATGCAGCCATCCAGATTAACGTCGCCAAAGGCCTTAGTAATTTCACGCAGGCCCGCTCGATGCGTGGTTGCTGACATTACTAAATAGGTTTTAATACTTGGGGTGCTATTTTTGATCATCTGGAATTGTTGTGACAAGCGAATGTCACGTTGACTCATACCAGCAGTGTCCACCAAAACCAGATCACGATCGGATAGTAATTTTAGAGCTTCAACCAACTCGTCATGCGTATTGGCAATGCGCACAGGGATATCCAAAATTCGGCCATAAGTACATAGTTGTTCATGAGCGGCGATGCGATAACCGTCCGTCGTCACCATGGCAACACGATTGCTGCCATGCTTCAGCGCATAACGGGCAGCGAGTTTTGCGATGGTGGTGGTTTTACCCACGCCGGTTGCACCCACCAATGCCACCACTCCACCGTGATCCAGAATATCGGTGCTTTCCACTGGTAGGCTGTGCGCCAATACCGCCAGCGCATGCCGCCAAGCATTATCAAAATCTTTATGCTCACTAGCAGCTTCAGCCACTCTTTCACAAATCGTTGGACTTAAGCCCAGCTCCAACAGACAACGTGTCAATTTGGCACGCAGTGGATCATGACGATTCAACTCACCCCACGCTAAACTGGAAAGCTGCTGTTCCAGTAAATCGCGCATGCCATGAATTTCATTTTTTAATTCCAGGATCGCAGGGTCTTGTGCCCATTGAATAGTTTCACTCGTCACTGCTGTACGCGGTTTAGCTTTTTTGCGTGTTATTGCAGGTTGTATTGTTGCAGATCGTGATGCCGATGGTTTGTCTGATTCTTGTGAGCGGGGAATTTCGCCGGGGAGAGCTGCTTCATTTTGTAGAGAAGTGGCTTGCAGGTCGGGAAGGTTGCTGGTGTTTAAGTTGACGATATCGTCGGCCAGTTCTGTTTGTTCGCGACGTGTTGCTGAAATACCTTGCCGAATATTGTTATTCATTTCGCTTACCCCGTCCCTGGAATTTGCCTTTATTGTTGGTTGGCGTAATAGGTCGGCACCGATTGGATCCGCTTGCAACAGTGATTCGTCATAGTCCACTGCGGCAATAATTTCGATACCACCTTCGACCTGTGCATTGGAAAGAATGACCGCATCGGCACCCAGCACATCACGTACCTGTCGAATCCCTTGATGCATTTCTTTCGCAAAAAAACGTTTTATTTTCATCCGTACTACCTCTGTCAACCGACTCCGCGGGTCACTGGATTCATTGGTTTATCCACCGACGGTAGCCATGATCTTTACCTGCTTGGTATCTGGTATTTCGTTAAAGGCCAGCACATGCAAACTGGGTATGCTGTGCCGGACGAAACGTGCCAGTAAGGTTCTTACCGCCTGCGACACCAATAACACCGCTGGTCGACCGGCTGCTTCCTGACGTTGGGCTTCTTCAACCAAAGACTTGTGCAGGTTTTCTGCCAGTCCCGGTTCCAGTCCACCTGCGCCTTCTGCGCCACCTTGTAGGGTCTGATGCAAAATCTGTTCCAGCGAAGGCTCCAGTGTTAAAACAGGCAGTTCAGCCCCCATTCCACTGATCTGCTGTACGATTGAACGGCCCAGCGCCACACG